>DATLVJ010000047.1:0-3296 GCA_035577585.1 Candidatus Limnocylindrales bacterium | reverse complement strand
GATATCTTCGCAAATCGCGGGTGCGCCGCGCAACGCGAGCGCGGCCGCGGTCGTCGATTTTCCGGCGCCCGCTTCTCCCGAAATCGCAACCGCCACATCTCCCAGGCACACGGCGCTTGCATGCAAAGGAGTAATCCCCCGCCTGCGCAATACGAAGCCCATGACCGGGCCGAGAAAGTATGTCGCCAAGTCCTCGATCGTCAACGGTAGGGGGCAATTCCCCCAAACGCGTTCACCGTTCGCATCAACTACAAACTCCGTCCCGTCTCCGTAGGAGAGGAAATAGAACGCCCCTCCGCCAATTTCGCGCACCGAAAACGCCGGATCGCCACATTCCGGCGCGGCTGGAAGCGAATGTACAAGCTTCGCGGGCATCTGCGCCGCCATCCGCGCCCAATCTGGCTTGGATTTTGAGGTAAAAACGATTGGAGCAGACAAAGCTCCTCGCTGCCCTTCCCGCAAGCCGGGAATTTCAACATCAGACCGCAAGGACAATCCATAGGCGGTGTATTCGTGTTTCACAAGAGAGGAGGAGAGATCTGGGACTGGGATTCTCCGGAGCTTATGCCCCTGTGCGCCGCATGAACAGCTTCGCGCCGCCATCAAGATTGCCCCGCGGTCCCTTGGTCTTCGTCATTTCGGTCAAGTCCCCATAGACGTGCAATTTCGGGGCCTGATACACCTTTTTCGGCGGCACAGTTGCCGGCGATCCCATACGAGGTCTCCCCTAACGACTGTACTGAATCCTTCTGGGCATTTCAACGCCTTTTAGCCATCTGTCTAGAGATACTGGCCTTAGCGCTGCGTGCATCGCCTCTCCTTCGCCTTGAGCAAGGCACGCCACGAGCCGCTTTTGGTCGACTATCTCGTCCAACGCCGGCGAGAGCTCACTGTCCAACACAGGTTTCCAATGCTTTTCTTTGATATGCAATTCCAGAGGATCCGCCGCCAGAGGCGTTTTCGGTCTTCTCAACGTCTCGTCAGGGAGCTCGCCCGCCATCGCTCGCCGCACCAATTGCTTGTCCATGCACCAGGGCAGCGTCGGTAACCGGAGCAAGTAGCGGGCCATCCGGCGGTCTAGGAGCGGTGCTCGCGCTTCCAGCGCCACGCGACTCCAAGCGGCGTCTTCGCCTTCTAAAACGTTCGGCCAGAATGGACCCGTCAGCATGGCGTACGCGGAAGGGTGCGCGGGATGATTCGAAGTCGGCTTCTGGTGCAGCTGAAGAAATCTTTGCGGCAAATTCAACCGCTGCACAAACTCTTCTCTGCACCACTCCGGAAAGGGTTCCCTTTCAAAGCGGCCTCCGAACCGGTTCCGAATTCCTGATCGGATTCCCAATCCGAGAGCCGGCAGGCGCCGAGTATTCCAAATATGACTGCTCACGGCTCCGATCGCGGTGATCCATTTACCTTTTTTTAGCAAACGCCGGAGATACGGCCACGCCTGGCCGAGCAGCACATCGTCGCCTCCATCGCCCGACAGCGCCACTCGCGCCCGCTTCGCTGCCATTCGGTGATACTCCACATGCAGCGCCTCAAACGGTTCGTGCCTCGGCTCCGGCATCGGAAATCCCCTCTCGTGCCATCCCGAAAACGGCTCGCACTCGCCGCCACGAAGCAGTTCGAATGGAATATTCAGGTACCTTGCAACGCGTCGCGCTTCTTCCCCTTCCTGATCCTCGAACAACGGCCGGTAGTCGATCGATTGCGCGGACACACCATGAGCTCTGCCGGCTTGCACGCAAATTCGTTTCGCTTCCGCCGCGACTGTTGTCGAATCAAGCCCGCCGCTCATGAAAATGACTGTGGCTTCGTTCGCCAGCCGGTCCTTCACCGCAAGGTGCAAGAGCTCGCGATAGTGCTCGACATATTCTTCTTCGCGCTCGTAGCGGATCACGTCTTCTATCGGCAACTGTGCTGCTCGCCGCAATTTGATATTGCCGTCGGAATATTCCAGAACATGGCCAGGTGCGAGCCTTCGAATCTGCCGGTAAATTGTCCTCTCGGCGTCGGGGCACCAGCCCGTGAGCAAATAATCCGCCAGGAAATTTTCGTCCAGCGCAGCGTCAAATCCGGGAGAAGCGCGCAGTGCGTCCATGGTGTTGCTGAAGCAAAGCACGCCGTCTCCGGCAAAATAAAAAAACGGTCTGCTCCCCGTCAAATCGCGGAATCCCAGAAACTTTTCCTTTTTGCTGTCCCAGAGAACGATCGAATAGTCGCCGTCCAATTCCGCCACGCCGTTTTCGCCAAACGCGCGAAATGCCTTAAGCACCAACTCCTCGTCGGTCACAATATGCGCGAGCTTTTCTCCCCGTTGCGCAAAGCGCCGGATCAATTCGTCGCGCCCGTCCAGCCGCACGTCGCCCAGCAGCCACGCGTGGCCGTCCAACGAACAAGGCTGCGTTTCATTTTGTGGCGCCGGCCCGGTTTTCAAAAAGGAAAAGCAAAAGTGAACATCGGGGCGGTGCCAGGTTTGCGTCGCGTCCGGTCCGCGAAACGCAATCGCCGCTGCCATTCCTTCAACGCGGCGCACATCATCCGCCGCGGCTTCTGCACCAGTTCCAATTCGAACGATTCCCGCGTATCCGCTCATGACGGTCTCGGCGGCTGGGAAAATTCCGCTTCGAACGGGGCGTAGTGATCGTGTAGCGCGTCCATCTCATTTAACGCCCCACCGCCGCACTCTACCCACGCATGCGCTTCAAACTTCACGGCGTTCCTCTTCACTCCAATTCGCAGTTGTGCGGCGATCCCCTGCCGCCGAAGCAAATGCAGCAGCACCAACGACTCTTCCAGGCACGATGGATTCCCGAGTCCGTACCGCGCAGCTGCACGCACCATCCGCGCCGTCAACGCAGCGCGCTCGGCCGATTCAACTTCGTTCAATGAGTTGGATTTGTTCGAAGGACTCTCGAACAGCGATTTTCGCGTGGCTGCAAACCCCCGCCGCTTCAATTTCCACGCTACCCACGGCAACAGCATCCCTGCGCGAAAAAAGTCCCCCCGCGCAGGCGCCGGCAATTTTCTAAACCGTCGAAGGCGTTCCCACATCGGCAGGATTCATCGATAACAGCCCGTTCTCCATGAGCCGTCCCAACAGTTCCGTCAAATTGCTCTGCAGCACATCCGGCTCGGCGTCATATTCTTCCATCAATTGCTGCAGCGCCGCTTCGATGCTCGGCGTCGATGTCACAACTTGCCACATCCGCGTGCCCGTCTCATCGAGGCCAAAATACCGCTCTGTCTCCAGGTTGAGCAGCACGGATTCCAGGTCCATAAACCGCACCAGCACATGC
>DATLVJ010000046.1:0-2057 GCA_035577585.1 Candidatus Limnocylindrales bacterium | reverse complement strand
CAGGCAGACCATAATGGTGACGCGGTGTATCTCGCATTCGGAAGCGCCCCGGGCGGGCCGGTTGCGGCGTGGTCGGCTTCGGCTCCCAATTCGTTCACGGTTTCGACGGCGAAAGTTTTTTCGACGGATTTGTCGGCGGCTTCAGATGGGACGATGTTTGCCATTCGATCTAATGGAACCGCGGAAATTCGCGGGGCCGATCTCACCCTGAAGGCATTGCCAAGTTCCGCGGAGCTTGAAGCGATTCCCAATCGCGTCGCGGTGCCCGGCGCGGCGTTGCATCCTTCGGGAGCGCTGCTCTATGAGCCGTTTCTGGACGGCCCCCCGCCGTCTGCACCTCCGGCCACGGGAATCAGAGGAGGGATCGATATTCGCGATGCTCACAGCGGACGTTTGCGATTGCGAGTTTATTTGCCCGAACCATTTGCGATGCTTGCCACCGATGTGGACGGCCTGCATGGGACTTTTTTGGCGGTGGATGAAAACGGGCAGCGGTTGTTTGCGTTGACGACTTCCGGTTTGAGTGTGTTGCAACTTTCGAGCGTGCCCTTGGGGATTGGAAGCATCACGCCTGTTGCGGGAAGTTCGGCGGGAGGCACAAGCGTTACGATGCGGGGTAGTGGGTTTCAATCGGGAACAAAGGCCACGATTGGCGGCAAAGCGTCGCCGGTTACGTTCAAGGACAAGAATACGCTGACTTTCACGACACCGTCGCTCTTGCCTGGCGCGCAGCAAATCGTGCTGACAAATCCGGACGGAGAGAGCGTTTTGCTGGACGCGGCGTTCGTGGCGCAATAATCCGCTTTAACCATTCCGCACAATTCATCATCCAACCAGTGGGACTCGTGAAAGCCGCAGCTTTGTCTGATAGAGAGGACTATCAAATGGACCTTGGACTCAAGGGAAAGATAGCCGTTGTTACCGGTTCCACCGCCGGGATTGGACTTGCGATTGCATCCACACTGGCTGCAGAGGGCGCGCAAGTAGTGCTGAACGGCCGGACAGAGGAGCGGGTAACTGCCGCGGTCGAGACCATTTTGAAGCAGCATAAGATTGCGCAGGTACGCGGGGTCGCGGCGGATCTCGGGACGGCGGAGGGAGTGGCAAAATTTGTGTGGCAGGTGCCGGAAGCGGATGTGCTGATTAACAATCTGGGAATTTTCGAAGTGAAGCCGTTTGCAGAAATTCCGGATTCGGAGTGGCTGCGCTTCTTTGAGGTGAACGTGCTGAGCGGGGTGAGACTGACGCGGCACTACCTCCCAGGTATGCGGCGAAAGAACTGGGGCCGGGTGATTTTCATCTCCAGCGAATCAGCGCAACAGATACCGGTGGAGATGATTCACTACGGGATGACCAAGACCGCCCAGGTTTCGATCGCCCGGGGCGTTGCGCAGACGGTCGCGGGCACAGGAATAACCGTGAATTCTGTCCTCGTGGGGCCGACCTCTTCCGAGGGAGTTGGCACGTTTGTAAAAGATTTTGCCAGGCAGCAGGGAATCAGCGAGGCGGAGTTTGAGAAACAGTTTTTTGTGAACGTTCGACCCAGTTCCTTATTGAAGCGTTTTGAAACCCCGGAAGAAGTGGGAGGTGTGGTTGCCTTCGTCGCGAGTACGCAAGCGGCTGTGATCAACGGGGCCGCGATCCGCGCGGAAGGCGGCGTGGTGACGAGTATTCTCTGATGCTTGCCGCTTATACGCGCAAGTAGTCGGCGCGCCAAGTCTGCACCATCTGCTTGATGGCTTTGCCGCTGCGAATATTGCCGTCGAGGACTTTGCGCGCGAGGGCGGGAAGTTCGGCGTCAGAGGCGAAACGCATGGCCACGAGTTGGCCGCTGGTGAACTCTTCGATGCGGGGTTTTAAATCGGCGGGCAACAATTTATCGAGGCGCATGCGTTCTTCCAGGCGTATGACGCGGTCTTGTGCCTTTAACGCAAAAAGGCGCGCATAAGCCATCAGCATCAGCAGAGCGGCGGCAGTCAGCACGCTGATAAACGCATCCAACGAAAAGCCGGCCAGTTTCCACCGGTAAATTGACCAGCCGAAGTTCAGGGCGATCA
>DATLVJ010000045.1:0-6273 GCA_035577585.1 Candidatus Limnocylindrales bacterium | reverse complement strand
GTATGTCGTTGATGATAGTCAACAGGGTTTCGCCGGAATTGCGAACGGTCTCCGCGTAGTCGCGTTGCTCGGGTGTTAGCGCCGTGTCCAGAAGAAGATCCGCCATGCCAATGACTCCATTCATCGGCGTGCGGATTTCGTGACTCATGCCGGCGAGGAAGTTGCTCTTGGCACGATTGGCCAGTTCGGCCTCGTTTTTGGCTCGTTCCAGCTCTTCCTGTGTGCGGCTGCGCTCCGTCACATCGCGAAAACCCCATGCGCGTCCCACACTTTTGCCCTTGATGCGTTGGGGTTCGGAATGTCGCTCGAAAACACGGCCATCCTTGAATTCCAACACATCATCGCTCTTGGCTTCGTGATCTTTGTAGAGTTCACGCGCCTTGCTGAGGAATGTGTCTGGATTGTTCAACTGCTCGGCCACGAACTGGAGCACGGCTTCATCGGAATTCGAGCGCAGGAGCGATTCGGGGACAGACCACATTTCTACGAATTTTTGATTGTAAGTGACGATTTCCCTCTCCGAGTTCACGACTAGAATGCCATCCGCTGTAGATTCCAGTGAGGCGCGCATGGCCTCGGTCTTTTCCTCGACCCGTCGCCGTAAAACGGCAACCCAGAGGGAGCCTATCAGGATTACACCCGCCAGCACGGCCAACAGAGCGATGATTCGCTGTCCTGTCCACCAGGAAGCTGCTTTGAGGACCTGAACGTCCTCGGCCGAGCGCAGTAGAACCCGGTATGCCGCTGGTCGGTGATGTTCATCTGTCTCCACGGACCACACACCCGTCAGCTGCAATTGGCCGCCTTCGCGGATTCCACGAACGCGGTCAGTGACAGCCTTCTCCTCCAGGCGGCTAGTGAACGTGAAACTGCCCAGCTGCATGGTTAAGATGCGGTACCCGGCGCTTTGCGACTGATCGAGCAGCCTGCCATTGATTTTGACGAGCTCCGCGTCGTAATCAATTGAGGAATTGGCCGCGGCTGAGACGTATCGAGGCGTCGGCAGTCGGCCCTTACCGATTTTTCGAAAACTGCCATTCTGAAGGATCGGAGCATAACCAGCAGCCGCCGGAAAACCAATGGCGTCCACTAGATCGCCGGGCTCAACGTCAGTCGCCTGCTCGCTCTCGACAACGACCCCGCCGGTATCGTCCTTAACGAAGAGCCATGACCCCGATTTTCCAAGCGTCACAACACCCCGAACGTGAATGCGACGCCCGGAGGCCCTAGCCAGGCTGAATTGCATTAGGCTGCTAATGGGAAGCAGCGAAAGCCCGTAGGGGTCGGCAGTTGCCGCTTGCTGCACGGTTAATTGTTCAAGATTGGGGACGAACAACTGAATGCCTATCAGCTGCCTTCGGTTGTTAAACAGGGTGCCACATGCTCCTCGGACTGCGACAACGGAGTCGACAAGATGACTATAATCCACATCGCGGCGGAATACCCCAATTCTGGCTCTAAACCTCCTTCCCGCGGCCGCGATGTCCAGCACCAGTTGAGGAGGACCGCTTCGCATGTCCGGAGGCAAGCGATCCTCGAGGACCACCGAACGAACGATGCCTCCGGCTTCTATCCACTGACTATCCTCGCTGCCCGTCAGCAGTTCTTCGATGTTCTTCCGTGAGGCGCGGGGTAAGGTCGCGCGACCAAGGACTCGAATTCTACAGTGTTCGATTGTCGGCGCGAAGTCGCCCGGTGCCGTGTTGCCGTCGACGACTACGAGGCTGCCCGCCCCGAGGTGCGGCTCCACCTGCTCCGGTGAGAGAAAAATTCCGGCTGTGTCATCTTGAAAAAAGGTCACCCTGTATTCCGGCGAGCTGTAGGTAATCACTCCCTTGAGGTGGATCCGATATTTGTTTTTGGCTTGGTCTGCGGAGAGAGCTCGCACTTGCGCCACTTTCGTCAGAACAAAACCCTGACGTCGGGAATGTGGCTGGGCCCTCGCAGCGCTCACCAGGGCTAATAGCAAGAAGAGGTTGACCAGGAGGTGGGTGACAGTGCGGCCCGCTGGACCCATACGGAAGTGTATTTGTGCGTCAGCCACTACTGTATGAAAGATGGATGCTCGCTGATTGCGGGTTCCATTGGACTTGGCCGCTGCCTTCCTCTCCCGAAAGAACGAGTTGCACCGCCCGATATGGACGGTCGCCTGCAGTCGGGTTTTGGCGAGCCAACACTGTGCGGCTGCCAAAGTGTCAGTGCGCAGGAAAGAAAGAGTTTGCCGCCAGATTTTGCGGAACTCTGCACCTTGCACGCCGATCAATATCACAGCCTCTCGCAGCTCGAGGTTTGCTCCGGAACCGTCGTGCCGCCTGCGCCAGTGTTGAAGTGAGACTCCGGCTTTCCGTGAGTGTTGGAGACGTCGAAACCCCGAGGACGTTCGCTCACTTGTGCTCCACAGGCTTGGGGGACAATAACAGAAAATGGCTGTACAACACCGCTGGACATTGCAAAGTTCTTTAGTCGCTCAATGAGCGCTTCGGTTACCTCTTGACCCTTCGCAAACAGCAGAAGACCATTCTTGGCTCGAACCTCACCGTTGATCACCATCCCGCAGCGCAGTTCGTGCACGCCGACCAGGCGTGCTTGAGTTCCAAAATCCGGTACCTCCGCCGCCTGCAGCGTTGCGATGAGATCGAGGTTGTGCTCGCGCCGTACCCGTATCTCCGACAATGCAGTTTCCCGGGTTAGCCCGCGAACAAGGCCTTGATCGAATTCACTGGCAATCTGTAGCAGCTCCACGCCGATATCCACACACCCCAGGATCTCCGTCTTGGCAGCAACGGGCTGCGTCATCGCCTTTTGCTGGGCGCCAACTATCCGCGCGACCTGCTCGAGTCTAGGGATCCGGGCAAGGAGTTTGCCGGCCACCTCGTATTGGGATGCAAAGGCGTCCGCTTCGCTCTTCGACAATTGAACTCCAGAATATGCTCTTTCCAATACATCCGGAGAAATCGTGACACATCCAATCTGCGAGAGCATCGCCGCCACCTCGTATTGCCAGGGGTCTGGTAATCCTAGCTGACCCGCCATGTGCCTGACGTAGCGACGAATGCGATGTGAGCGGCTAAATGCAGAAGGGTTCGTGAAACTGAGGATTTCACTTAGCAGTTCAATGCAGCCGCTGAGAGTATGCTCGAGCAGTTCGCGCTCCGCCTGAACCAACCGATATTGTTCCAAAGCGGCGGTGAGCGTTATCGCTAGCTGTTCGGTAGCGCACGGCTTGGTGAGAAAGCGGAAAATGCTGCCCTCGTTAACCGCCTGTATTACGGCGGCAAAATCGCCCTGCCCCGATAATATGATGCGAATCGTGTTCGGGGACGCCTCCTTGACCTTGGCCAGGAACTGAATCCCGTTCATTATCGGCATCCTAAGATCCGAGACAATCACCGCGAACGGACCGCCCTTTTCGATTGCTTCTAACCCTTGGACGGGTCCCTCGGCCGTCGAAATCTCGAACTGCTTCCTCAGTTGCCGTTCCAGCGCTTGAAGGACATTTGGTTCATCGTCCACACAGAGAATGCGCCTTGTCATGTTTGCTGTCCTTTGAGGCTGTACTGGCTGGAGATCTGACGCCATCCCGGAAGACGATCTGTTAACCCGAGCTTCGTGAGGTGGTTCGTGTCGAGATCTATCCGACAACCGCCCTCCGCCGGACCTGACATTTCGTGCTCCAACGCATCGGCTACGTGAATTGCCGTCCCCGCGGCGAATGCGGCTTCCGAGCTCTCAGCAGGCCTATGATGAAATGCAACGGCGTTGCACACCGGATCAGGCAGCCCCCAAAGCCAGAGTAAATATGCACCGACCTCCGCATGTGTGGCACCCAAGGCTTGCCGCTCGAGCTCGTGGCAGGCGACTGCTCCGTCCCGGACGGCGGCCAGGACCAGGCCATATTCCGCCGGGCACTCTGTGGCTAAGACCAATTTGCCGACGTCGTGCAGGAGGCCGCTGACTAAGCAGGTATCGCATACTTTCTTGGGGGCATTCTCGGCTTTGGCAATTATACTGGCAACCACACCGGTCGCGATGCTGTGTCTTTGCAACTCCTCGATGAAACCGTGTGCCAATCCGCTCTGCTGAAATGCCGAAAACACGGAAGTGGACAATGTTAGAGCCTTAATCGTATCCACACCCAAGTAGACAACGGCTTCAGCCGGGCTTGCGACGTAGCGGTACAAACCAAAGAATGCGGAATTCGCTATTTGAAGTACCTTCGCCGTCATTCCTACGTCTTGCGCAATAATCTGCCCCAACTCTCGACTGGAAATCTCCGGGTTTTGAAGTGACTCGACCAACCTCGTATAAACAGAAGGCAAGCTTGGCAGCGAGGTCCGGCGAGAGGCCAAGGCTCTCAGGCGCGGTGAGACGAGAATCTCTCGAATGCACAGCGCTCGGTCCAGCGTAGCCCGCAAGGTCGCGGCATCGCAGGGCTTCACAAGGTACTGGTGAGCGGTTGTCGCCGAACCAAGGACCAGGTCGTGTTCCACCGTGCCAGAGAGCACGATTCTTACGATGTTCGGATACCGCTTAAGCACCTCCGTGAGCAGTTCCGGACCACTCATGCCCGGCATTCGGATATCGGAAACGATGACATCAAATTCATGTTCCTCAAGCTTCTGGAGCGCGTCTTTGCCGTTGGTACTGAAGGCCATCTGCCACTCGCTGCGCATACTGTGGAGTGTTCGCTTCAGGCCGTCGAGAATATTTTGTTCATCGTCTACGAACAATATTCGCTTGGTTATGGGCCTTGTATTGCCTGGCTGGACGGCTTTATCTACAAACAACATCGTCTTCCTCTTTTTGCTGCTGAGCCTGATCCCTTTGAATCGGCAAACGGATCATGAAGGTCGTACCGGCGCCCTTCCGGGTTTCAAACTGAATCGTGCCCTGATGCTTCCGGACCACAACAGCGTGTGCGATGGCGAGACCTTGTCCGGTGCCTTTTCCAACATCCTTGGTGGTGAAGAAAGGGTCGAAAATTCTGGCCTGGACGGCATCGGGGATTCCTGAGCCCGTGTCTGCCACTCGAATCTCAACCCAGTCTCCGTTGCACGCAGTACTCAGTACGATGCGCCCCTTATCGGTGCCTTTATTCTCGAGACTATCGGAGATTGCGTCGGCCGCATTGATGATGAGATTCAGTATCACTTGGCTAATATCCCCCGGATTGCCTTGGATCGTTGGCAGATCCTCATCGAAGTCGGTGGTTACGTCTGCTACGTACTTCCAGGCGTTCCTGGAGACAAGAATTGCATTCTGAATGATGTGGTTCACATCGACAGCAGTCTTGGCCGCTGTGCCCGGATGCGAGAGTTCCTTCATCGCGCCAACAATCTCCGCAACTCGCTTTACTCCCTCCAACGACTGCTGAACCGCTTTGGGCACTTCGGCAAAGAGATACTCCAGATCGATATCCCGAGCGGGCTGGTCGGGCTTGCCCAGCACCTTCCCCATCGCAGGTCCAGAGCCAGTCATGCATCCCTGGTTGGCCGCCAGGAGCTCGTTAAACGAATCCGAAAGGAAATTGAGGTTATCGCCGATATACTGGATCGGCGTGTTGATTTCGTGCGCAATGCCTGCGGCCAACTGTCCGATGGACTCGAGTTTCCAAGACTGTGCTAATTGGCGCTCAGCGCGTCTCCGTTCCGTAATATCACGAACCACCATCGTGAGCCTATGATTTTGGGGGCCTTGCACACACTCCGAAGGCGATATCTCCAAAGGCATTCCCCGGCCGCTCCTGTGCAAACCGGGCAGCTCGATCGGAGCGCTAACCGACTTGCCGATTCCAGTGCCCGCGTGAAAGTGATCGCGAAAACTGGGCGCAAACGAATTGAAGTCAAGGCCCCTCAGCTCAGTAGTTGAAAAACCGAAAATCGTCGCCGCCGCATCGTTTGCGAACTGAATGATGCCAGCTTCGTCGGTTGTGATGATGCCGTCCGAGGCAGTTTGCGCGATAACACGATAACGCTCCTCCGACTCGAGAACCCGACAGCCAACGCGAAGTCGCAGTTTCACGACTTCAGGATCAAATGGCTTGGTCAAATAATCATCGGCACCCGCCTCCATACCGGCAACGACATCTTCCATGTCCGTCTTGCCACTTATCAACAGAATATAGACGTATTCATTTCGGCGCTCCCTGCGAATTCTCCGACAGATTTCCGGGCCATCCAGCCCGGGCATCACCCAGGCCAGTATCGCCATACGCGATCCGCACTCGGAGCGAAGATGTTGCCATGCCTCCTCGCCGTCCGGGACGGTCGTGAC
>DATLVJ010000044.1:0-6129 GCA_035577585.1 Candidatus Limnocylindrales bacterium | reverse complement strand
CCGGGCCTATGTGACGGCATGGAAACTTAAGGACATAAACTTCCGATCAGGTATCCCTAATTTCATATAGGTGTATTCAGAGCTTGCCGGTTCGGAAGGATAATAACGTATTTGACGGCAGGTGGCCTCTCCGATAAACCGGCTTACCAGGCTGTGGCCGTCGCCGTTCAGACTAGACCTTCCAGTTTTGTGGCTCAGGATTAAGCTTTTGAGATCGCAGTTTGGGTGCAAATGCAGGGCCAGTATCCGACCGAGGCCACAATTTGTCAGCAAACCTCCACAGTAAGAGCACCGTAACAATCGCCGCAAAAGCAAGAGGACGCAGAACAGCTGACTTCACCAGCCAGTAGTAGTGGATCACCCCAGCTACAGTGCTAACGTAAATGAGGTGGTGGAGTAGCTGCCAGCGGCGGCCGCCAAGGCAGCGGATCCAACCAGCGGTAGAGGTGATCGCGAGCGGAATCAAGAGCACGAACGCGGTAAATCCCGAGGTGATGTACGGCCGTTTTGCAACGTCTTTCCACATTTCGGTCAGGTCAAAAAATTTGTCGAGCCAGTTGTAGGTAGTGAAGTGCAAGCTGACATAGAAAAATGCGAAAAGGCCGAGCATCCGGCGAAAACGGATCAGGTCAGGTTGACGGAGGATTTTGCGAAGCGGTGTGATTGCCAGAGTCATGCACAGGAAGCGTAGAGTCCAATCGCCAGTTGTGTGAGTTATGAATTCAATGGGATTTGCGGTGAGGCCATTGTGCATCGCGCGCCAGCCGAGCGAGGCCAGAGGTAGCAAACAAATCAAAAGGGCACCGACTTTTGCCCATTTGCTTACAAGAATTTTTCGCATAAGCGAGAAGAGGTCAGTAGTATCTCTTCAGGTCCATGCCGCTGTATAGGCTGGCGACCTGATCCGAGTAACCATTGAACATCAACGTGTCACGCTTTAGGAATTCTCGGATGCGCCGCTCCTTGGCCTGGCTCCAGCGCGGGTGGTCAACTTTGGGGTTCACATTGGCGTAGAAGCCGTATTCGTAAACACTCGGGATTTCGCTTGCAGGCTCAGACGCCCGCAATTCAGCTCAAATTCCAATCCGGGCGCCCCGACCATAATATCCAGCTGATTTTTCAGAGCACTTCTTCCGCTGAAACTCCTTCTTCGCAGCTTACTTGCAGGAACCAATATGGCGCTTGTTCCACGGAATCGGACTTCTAACATGGCAAGCGATGCTCGGCAAATTGCACACCGAATTGCCCCGCCCGTCGGCTATTGTTTCGTGGTTGGCCGAGCGCAAGGAGGAGATGGCCGCGCTTCTGGCGGAACTGGTTGCCATCCCCACTGAGAATCCACCCGGGGAAAATTACCAGGCGTGCGCGGAGCTACTCGAACAGCGGATCCGGCGACTGGGTATCGACTGTAGACGAATTGTTCCTGGAGGCGCGCGGAATTCTCTCGAAGACGCTCCTGCATCCCTTTTAGCAAACTATGGGAGCGGCGAAAAAACGCTCTATTTTCACGGACATTACGATGTGGTTCCGGCGCAATCGGCGGAGCAGTTCCAACCCATCCGCAAAGAGAATTTTCTGTTTGGACGCGGCGCTTGCGACATGAAAGGCGGAATCGTGGCGATGCTCTACGCGATTCTGGCAATCCGAGAGTGTGGCGAGAAGCTGAACGGGAAAATCGGCCTGATGCTGGTGCCCGACGAAGAGACCGGCGGACGCCGCGGCTCGCAAGCGCTGGCGCGTGAAGGTTCACTGGGGAAAAACGCGGTGGGGATGCTGCTGGCGGAGCCAACCAGCGGGGTAATCTGGAATGCCAATCGCGGGGCGATTACGTTGCGAGTGCTGGTGCTGGGCAAGTCCGCGCACGTCGGTTTGCAGCATCAGGGAGCAAATGCGTTCGAGCGCATGCACCGGGTAGTGGAACGCCTGCAACAACTGAAACGCGAAGTCGAGCGGCGCACCACAAGCTGCGCGGTGGGCGCCGGGCAAAGCCGCAATTCGATCCTGATGCTGGGCGGGCAGATTGGCGGGGGAACCAATTTCAACGTTGTGCCGGAAGAGTGCTGGTTCACAATTGACCGGCGCATCAACCCGGAAGAAGACCTGGCCAAAGAAAAAGCGAGTTTGATTGGCGTGCTGGAAGAGAGTAAACGGGCGGGGATTCCGCTCGAGTGGGAAGTCCTGCAAGAGGCTGGATCCGCCGTCTGCGGGGAAAGCGACCCCTTGGGCGAAGCGCTTTCGCGGAATGTTCAAACCGTCACCGGCGAGGCAGCTTGTTTCGAAATGTGCCCCGGCCTGCTGGAAACGCGGTTCTACGCGGAAGCCGGTATACCTGCATACGGCTACGGGCCCGGATTGCTCTCGGTGGCCCACGGACCCGACGAATACGTTGACCTGAGAAAAATGATCGGTTGCGCGGCGATTTATGCGCTGACGGCCATCGATATTTTGAACGCCTGAGGCTTGCCGATCGGACCACCCGACACCGGCATTCTTATGGACGCCCGGGCGAATCGCTTCTCCCCAGCCGCACGAAATTTCCGACAGTTTCCGGCCGCACCGAGAGCAAGCCGGCAATTCGCACCCCACAGTGGACAAAGTTGTCCTTCCCCGCCTCTCCAACCGAGGTACTACTCCGACTCAGGTAAACACCTGATCCTGCTGGGGTATTTACCGGGTTTGGAAATGGAGGTTTCTCCGAATTGTTCAATTTTGCCCGCCAGCTATCTTATCCGTACGAGAGCGGGCCGCCTCCGTGTACTGGGCTCCCACCTCATTCACCCCGAGAACAGTAGTGCTCAGTCGCGGAGGCGGACCAACTCACGATTGCAAGACGGTGGAAGAAAGGATCGGGCAACACCAAAGTTCGAATCTTAGTGAAGTACAGCGCCGGGAAAGAGGCAAGGCCAACGGCGCAAATTGGGGGAGGCCGTGAACAACTTGATGAATGATGTACCGAAATTTGTGACCCGGGCCAGAGCCTCTTACCTGCTCGGAATTCCAGGGGAAGATTTGGGCCGCCTTTCGGAAGAATCAGGATTGGGGCATCTGGAGCGGGCCGGCGACGAGGAAGAGCTTTATTTTACGTACGAGGAATTGCGGCGGATTTGCCAGATCGCTTTCCCAGTGGCGGCACACCACTGAGGAATCGCCTGGAACGGAAGGGCCTGCAACGCAGGAATCAGACGAAAAAGTTCTGGAGTACCGCAGGAGCAGCGGATGCAGGCAGCGATCAAGAATCAAGGACGACACGGGATGACCATAGGCTCAACCAAAGTTCGCGGCTCCTCGCGCAAGCCGGCGGAGCATTTTCGTTCGAAGAAATATCCTTTCGACGCCGCATTGCTTCGTGTAAACGAAGACGCCGAACAGTTGCGCCGCAATGTCTCCGGCCTGATAGAGCAGGGCGATGCAATCTCCAACGAAACCATCTTCCAGACTTTGCTTTCCGACGCCAACCGGGAGCTTTCCAGTCTGCTGCAGGACGTCCGCAAAGTGCAGGATGACTCCACCCTCGACGAAGGGCAGATCGGCCGGATGAAAAAGCTGATGATGCGCGCCGTCCATTGCGCGGCAAAACAGTACATGCTGCAGGCAGAACTGGGCAACCTGGCGCTTACGGACGAATTGACGGGCCTCTGCAATCGCCGCGGCTTCATGGCCATCGCCGAACGCCAGCTGAAAATCGGCCACCGCACGGGACGCGGAATCCTGCTTTTCTTCATGGATATTGACGGCATGAAGCAGATCAACGATACATTCGGGCACGGCGAGGGAGACCAGGTTTTGAGGCGCACCGCCAAGGCCCTGAAAATGACCTTTCGCGATTCCGACGTGATCGCGCGGCTGGGAGGCGATGAATTCGCGGTACTGGCAATTGAGGCCTCGGACAACAGCGAGTCGGCGATACGGGCCAGGCTTGCCGAGGATCTGAAAACCGTCAGCGCGGGCGAGACGCGCTATGGGATCAATCTCAGCCTGGGCGCGGTGCGAATCAATATTTGCAGTAACGCTTCGATTGGAGAGTGGATGGTGCGCGCCGATCAGGCCATGTATGAGCAGAAAAGGCGCAGGCCGAGCCGTATCGCGCAGCCAGCTACCCTTCTTCAACCAAGCCCATTGTTATGAGCCGTAAAGAACGATCGTCGCTATAATTTGTGCCGAATCATTCGGTCTTAGAGCTCCGCCCAGCCCGGTGCCATGATACCGAAGGCAGTTTGGAAGGTGAGTCACCAAATGCCTATGCGGTCTGGACGACTTGAAAAAAGGACTCGCTTGGCGGTTCCCGTGAGGATCTCCAGTCCCAAGGAGCCGTCCGCGGGGGAACGCACGACGACCGAGAACGTGTGTTCGCTGGGCCTCCGTGTGCTTGTGCAGCGCGCCAGGGAACTGAACGAGCGTCTGCTGATCAAATCCGCCGACGGCGAATTGCAAGCGGACGCGCGGGTGGTTTATTGTGAACGCCTCCACGATGGGCGTTTCGCCCTGGGCCTGGAATTCCGCGGAGAAGTAACCAGGTGGCTGCAAAAGTCTCTGGCTAGCGGCGACTGAGTACGCCTCCCCTGTTGATATTACTGAAAATTCTGAGGTTAGCCACGGTACCGCAACTTCCCTTTTCACGCGGTGTTTTACCCCACATAGGCTTTTGAAAGTACTACGCTTGGCCGCGCCAATCCCGGTCGGCGCCTGCAAGTTTTGCGAGGATTCGAACATGCGTTTAAGAAATATTGCCGTACTGCTTTTTCTCGCCACTGCTTCTCTCTTGATCCCAATTGGAGCTCCCGCGCAGGTTGCCGTCGGGATCTCCGTCCACATCGGGCCCCCGGCTCTTCCCGTCTACGTTCAGCCGGTTTGCCCGGCGCCGGGCTACATCTGGACGCCGGGCTATTGGGCTTATGGCCCGGACGGCTACTACTGGGTTCCGGGCACCTGGGTGCTCGCTCCCACGCCGGGTTACCTTTGGACTCCGGGCTATTGGGGATGGGGCGGAGGCGTGTACGTCTGGCACGCGGGTTATTGGGGGCCGCACGTCGGCTTCTATGGCGGAATTAATTATGGATTCGGGTATGGCGGTGTGGGTTTCGCGGGCGGCGAATGGCGCGGGGGCGTCTTCCACTACAACACAGCCGTTACGAACGTGAACACCACCGTGATTCACAACACCTACGTGAACAACACTGTGATCAACCGGACTACGGTCAACAATGTCAGCTACAACGGCGGCGCCGGAGGTGTAAGTGCGCGGCCGACCTCGGCGGAATTGGCGGCTCAGCACGACCGCCACGTCGCGGCCACCTCGCTGCAGACCCAGCACGAACAGACGGCCCGCAGCGACCGTAGCATGCTGGCCTCCGAAAATCATGGACGCCCCGCGGTTGCGGCAACGGCGCGCCCGGGACAATTTCACGGCCAGGGTGTGGTCGCGGCGCGCTCCGCAGGTTCCAATGGAAACCGTCCAAACTCATTCGCCAACAACAGCATCCGGAACGCCGAGGTGCGCAATGACCGGCCGCCCAACGCTCATTCGAACGGCTCGTTCGGCCAGAACACTGCCAATCACCCGAATGCGGGGGCGCAGAATTCTTCCCAGCACGGCCCGCAAAATTCACCCAACGGGCAGCATCCACCGGTTAACACCATGAACGGGAATCACCCGAACAATGTGAATGGAAACGCCAATCACGCGAACAATCCCCGGCCGCCACAGCAAAACCCCCAGCAGCAGCCGAAGGAACACGAAAACAACGGTCACCCCGGAGGCCACTCGGGCCACTGAAGCAGCGAACGTCTATTGTCAGAAATAAAAGGGCCGGAGCGGTTGCTCCGGCCCTTGTCGTTCCTCGCGGGCTGCACCGCCCGCGCTTCTTACCGGACACCAATCTTGCCCGGTAGCTCGGGGTGAATCGTGCGGCGGGCTGTCCCGGCGCTTTAGGCGAGTGTCGAGTCCACGACGGCCAGCGCGTGCTGCCCTCGAACATAATTCACATCCGTGATCCCCAGGACACTTTTCAGTTGCTCCGCCGGCACTTTCATCGGTCCCGGTGAATCCGCCTTGCCCGGCGCCGGCTGGGGAAACGCGGTCGAGCAGGCGGTGTGAAAGGTTACGTTCCCTTCCACTTTCTGCATCGTCTG
>DATLVJ010000043.1:0-3457 GCA_035577585.1 Candidatus Limnocylindrales bacterium | reverse complement strand
AGGCTAATTGCGTGCTCATTCTGCCTAGCGTAAAGAAGTTCGGTTTCGGCATCGGGGGCAGCGGCGGCCGCGGTCCTTTGCTCTGCCGCAGTGGCCAACACTTCGAGGGCAAGTGGTCCACCCCTGCGATGTATTCAGTCGGTGGGATGAGCGCTGGTTTCCAGGTAGGCGGCTCGTCGACTGATTTCGTCCTGCTGCTGATGACTCCGAAAGTTGTAAATCAGATTCTGAACGGAAAGACCAAGATGGGCACGGATGCGACGGCAGCGGCGGGCCCCGGAGCCACAGCTGCCAGTGCTTCCGACGCCGATATCCTGACCTATGGAAAGGCCGAGGGACTGTTCGCTGGCGTATCCCTGGGAGGCGCAACGGTAGAACCTGACAATGACGCGAACCACCGCCTGTACGGCAAAACGCTGACCGCAACGAACATCGTGCGAGAAAGCGGTGTCCATCCAACAACTGAAGGTAAGGCCTTGATCGCAGTGCTTGACAGCAAACTCGCAAAGCACAGCAACTGAAAAGGCTATGGCTCAGTTTGTTCCGAGTCAGGAAGACCGGCGATTTTCGCAATCGGCGAAGTGCCTGATGAACGCGGGGGTCTCAATGGGTGGAGGCACGACTTAGGTCGAACCCGACTTGCATTGAAAACCAAGGCTAAATCGCTTGCCAGGATTAAAACAGCCGGAACACTACCGTTGCCAGGTATTAATGGAGCACAACCAAACAGATCGCTTCTTCTGGGAAGGGGCGTTCGGCCAAGGCTAGTATTTTTACTAGGGGACAGGGGTATCGTCGCGCGTCACGATCGATCCGCAACATGCACGTGGCCTGGAAGCTCCCAGTCAGCGAATCCAGAAGCGCGGCCCAAAGGAGACAGCCGATGGTGAGACAACTTTTACTAATTGCGGCGTTTTGCTTTGCAATACCTCTTCAGGCCAAATCCCCGACAACGAGCAGCCCAACGTCAGCCGCAACCAGCGCAAACCAATCCGGTGGTACATCTTCTCCCGCTAAGAGTGTTGGCCTGTTTGCGTACCCGAAGAACCAGCAGAGCGCAGATCAACAATTGAAGGACGAAAACGAGTGCTTCGCTTCAGCCAAGCAACAATCGGGAATTGACCCTCAAGCTCCGGCCCCAGCCACCAAGACTGAAGAGCAAAAGAAAGCAGAGCAACAGGCAGCTGCGGACAACGACAAGCAGGCAAAAGGGGGGCGTGTAAAAGGTGCCGCCAAGGGAGCCGCCGGAGGCGCCGCGATTGGAGCGGTTGCTGACGATGAAGCAGGCAAAGGAGCGGCCGCTGGAGCCACGGCCGGAGTCATGGTGGGTGGCGCAAAGCAAAGACGAGCAAATAAAGCTTCCAAACAGCAAGCTGCGCAGGCCACCGCCCAACAGCAACAGCAGGAGGAAGCTCAGGCAAAAGCCGGGCACCAGCAAGGCATAGACGTATTTAAGCGAGGTTTCTCAGCGTGTATGGACGCCCGCGGATATTCCATCAAGTAACAAACTTGGGCTTCGTGCGCGATTAACTCCCAAACCTGACACTTGGGTTCCGTTACCCAAGGCATGGGTAAGCTGACGAAGTGGGCGCAATCCCATCCGCTTGCAGCGACAGGAAAATTTCGGTTATACCGGTCTCGAAAAACATGCTACGCCAGGAATCGTCCTTGAGGGCCGTCTATACATCCCCGATGACACTCTGACTATGACGTGCGCACATCTTTACGGATCACCTGAGACAATCTCGCCGATCAGGACTGTAAGTTTTGCCAGTTCGATCCCACGCAAAATCCCTCTAGTCTGATTCAAGTCCAGCTAAGCGAGGAGAACTCACCTTGAGGAAGAATATCTCCGCAGTTCTGTGCTTGTCGTTCGTTCTGGCAATTTCCACCATCATTGTTCACGCACAACAGGCTGCACCCGAGCGCAAAGTGTCCGCCGATCAAGTGGCAGACGACACCGTCCAACTTATGCGCCAGGACATCCGTTCCGAAAGGAAAAAGATAGTCGCGGCCAATCTGCCACTAACCGAGGGGGAGGCCGTCAAATTCTGGCCGGTATATGATCGATACGTCGTCGAACACTCCAAGATCTATGACATCCGCTACGCCCTGCTTAAAGAGTACGCGCAAAACTACAACACGATGACCGAGGAACAAGCCAACAGTTTTATCAAGCGCTGGACTGCAACCGAGGAACAGATGGCTCAACTTCGATTGAACTGGATGCTTGAATTCGAGAAGGTGATCTCCTCAAAAAAGACCGCTATGTTCTATCAAATTGACCGGCGTCTCGGCCTCATGGTCGAGCTGCAATTGTCATCTCAGATTCCTTTGGTCAAGCCATAGACCAAAACCATGGCACGAAATGCGCTCCCGATTGACGTACTCACTAGTGAAGGGGGACCCAGTACGAACGTGCCCTGCTATGTGACTTATGAGGAGATAGCTGACGCTCACACAAAAGATGCGAGCCGGTTTTGCATTCATATTTCGCTAGCACTAAATATGGGTAGAGATAAATTTTAGGTCTTCCATGAAATACCGACTCAGTATTACTTTATCCTTTGCACTCGCTTTCCCGCTGTTTGCTCAGAACAACGAGGCAGGGCGCATTGAAGACGCGGGGAAAGCGGCGGAACAAATTTTCAATGCGCCTGAAAAGATCCCACAAGACACTCTGGACCAGGCGGATTGTGTTGTGATTGTGCCTTCCGTCGTAAAGTTCACGGCCTCTGCTGCCGGAAGCTACGCCTCAGGTGTCATCACTTGCCGCAGCGGCATTGGATTTAGTGGCCCCTGGGGCTCGCCAGCGATGGTCTCGCTTGAGAGCACTGCCGCCGAATCACAACTCAGCGGAAATGCCACCGATTTCGTTCTTCTTTTGATGTCGCCAGGCGCAGTGGACAAACTGCTAAAGGGTGGAGTTAAACTCGGTACGGATGGTTCAGCAAGCGCCGGCCCCGTGGCTGGCACCAATTCCAAGAAAACCGAAATCAATGTACAAGCCGATATTCTTACCTATTCGCGCGCGAGTGGGATGATTTTGGGTGTTTCCCTCGAAGGTTCGACGTTGCGGCCAGACAACAACGCCAACAAAAACTTGTACGGGCAAGGTAAAACCGTTGAGAGTATCGTGTTCGGCAAGCCCGTTTCGGTGCGAGATAGCGCCAAGAATTTGTTGGCCACTCTGCAGAAAGTTTCTCCGGCAAAAAAACTGAGGGCCGTACCGAAATAAGGGTTAGAACGCACTCCGGGAACTCGAAGGTCTCCTGAGCGGAGTAACTTTCCAGCGATTCCACCTTTCGCCTGTTTCGGAGCAGGCATCAGCGCGGCGTGTAGTAGCCCTTCGAGGAAGTGTTTCCAGCGCATGATTACCGCTGGGGATTCCGCCGGATTTTTGAGGATGAAGAGTTGGCTAGACTGGGGCTTTTTCGCCGAGGAGGACTTGCTCTGG
>DATLVJ010000042.1:0-15827 GCA_035577585.1 Candidatus Limnocylindrales bacterium | reverse complement strand
CCCATGCACTTCAAGACGATGGTGCAGTCGGATGTCCCGCAGGGCCGCCAAGGAAAACACAAACTGATTGTCACAACGATACTGAAGGACCTGGACCGGCTCGGACCAGGTTCGGCGCTCAAGGTCCCGTTGACTGAATTGGTGCAATCGAAGGAAAAGGTTCGGTCGGCTTTGAATCGCGCAAGCCGGAAAGTTGGCCGACATCTGGCGACCGCCAGCGACGCGACGTTTCTGTACGTGTGGAATGTGCCGAAGTAGAGGCGACTACTGAAGAGAAGATCCCGGAGTTTCCCCCGTTTGGAACTGGCGGAGTGGTAGCCGCGCCGGTGTGGTTCGATCAAGAAAATCTGAATGTAGGGCGGAACGTGGCTTGGCGGGATTCGTGCGCCGTCACTTGCCTAACAGGGCTTTTCGCAGGGATGTGCTGACAACCAGGGTCCCATCATAGTGAATGTAGCCCAGCTTTCGAAAGCGGTTCATGAAGAGGTTTACACGCGGGCGGGTGGTACCAACCATCTCCGCCAGTACCTGGTGACTCACAGTGGAAATTTCCACGGGCTCCGAGCCACCCTTTTCCAGGTGGGCCAGGCGCAGCAGAATGCGCGCCAGCCGTTGTTCGGCGTTGGAGGTCAGCAGGTCGGCGACGTGATCCCTGTACTTCTTCATGCTGCCCAGCAGATAGCTGACCAGGGCGTTGGATGCCTTATTCCCCCGGCGCAGCAATTGCAGCATCTTATCTTTTCGGATGGTGCGAATTGAGCTGGCGGTCATCGCCACCGCCGTGGACATGCGCAGCGGATAGCCGGCGAGGCAGATTTCGCCAAAAAAATCATGCACGCCCAAAATTGCAGTCACCGCGGAGGGCTGGCCCTTGGATCGAGAGGTCAGCCGCACGCCGCCATGTTGAATGTAGAAAAGCGTAAAAGCCGGGTCGCCCTGCGAGTAGATTTTTTGTTTGTTGCGGAATTTCGAAACCTTGCCGCCCAAGCTGGCGCCCGATTTGAATACACCCAGGGGGGAAGCCGTCTGCCTCGAGTTATTCATAATTCGCTCCGGGTGCCCGCCGCTGACCCAGGCTCGTGCCTTCCTCGCGGCGCTCTTCTGATGATTCCAATGCAAAACCAAATTCCGTGGGGCCGGTTACTCAATGGCGGAATTCAGTTTCTCCAGATGCTCTTCTGATCTCTCGCGGCGCAGATAATTCGCCCTGGCCTCGATCCCCAGCCGGACTATCCAAAACAGTCCGCAGCTGAGAGCAATCCACAGTAAGTACGTCATCTCAGAAGCTCCCTTTACACAGTTTCGTTGCCATGCAGGCCGGGAATTATCGGCAACAATGCCATTGCCATTTTCCAGATGCCAGCCCTGGCGAGCCAGCCGGCTGCGTGGTACCGCGCTGGGGTTGGGACGGCGACAACTTCAGCCCCACCAGCATAGCCAAGAGTTTTCTGGCTAACTGTCCAAAAAGGAACATCCCGCCTTGAGTCCATTTCATTAGGATGTGCCTGGACGGTGAGACAGAGCGATATCGGCCGGCCTTTGGGCGGGGCGTCCGGTATCTGTCATCTCTCCGTCCTTCTTTTTTTTGGGCAGAAGCGGCTGGGGACATTTATTGATGATTCAAAGGGAAATTTTGCGACGGCTGCTGGCAGGCTTTTATCTTCTGCAGTTCTCTGCTTTGCTGTTGTGTCTCAGCTGTTATTCGTATCGCGTCAAGGAACTGGTGGTCTGCTGGCTCTTTTTTTGTTCCCTCTTCGCCGCCCTGGCTGTGATTTTGCTGGCCGCGATGTTCTCCTATCATGCGGCTCTGCATCTTGTGAATTGGGTGAAGGTGGTCTACGCGGGCATCCCAGAGTTGGCGGCATTCCTTGCGGAGCTGCCGCAAGAAGTTATCCTCGGCCGGCAAATCCCCGCCGCGGTGGTGGTCGAGGTTCCCATTAACCTGTATCCAACTACGAAAGCGCTCAATATCCCATCCCGGCTTCTAGTCGATGCGGCGCCCTCAATCGAGGATGGTGTCCCTAAGTGAACAGACATTGAGTTCCGCGTGCCCTAGGATGTGTGAACCAGTTGAAACATTTGAATCGAATTGAGCTGAATCAGGGGAATCGAGTTAAGGAGCAGTACATTGAAAAACCCACGAGCAACAGTGTTTCTCGCGATCATCCTCATCGCGCCGGCGATCGCGGCCGCCGATAATATTTCCGGCCGATCCAAGAGCGGAAGCAACCACCTAACCTTTTCGGATGGATTGACGGACGAGCAAGATCTGCAAGGCAATGCCGCACGCTGCAATTTCCTACTGGGCTCCACGGCCGAGAATGGATCGCGGGCCGGTTCAATTGCCGCGGCTACTTTGAGCGGGCTGGCGAAAGGTCCGGACGCGCATTCTCCAACACTCGTAGATTTCGGTCTCAAACCGGGCGCTTCCTCCGACAAGGACAAAGGGAAGGGCAAGGGAAAGCACAACGGACCAGACAACGGCGGAAATGGACCTGGACTTGGAAACGGAGCCCCTGCGCCTCTGGTCGCCGTCCCAGAACCCCGATCCCAAACACTACTGCTGGTTGGCCTGGCTGGTTTCGGGATGGCTTTTTACCGGCGTAGAACCCTGACGAACGCCATCTGAGCGGGGGCGTGATCGTCAACGAGCCACCTTCCGGGAGTTTACTTTCGAGAGGCCTTTTGGGAGTGCCTAATGTACCGCCAAGAATCAGACAATCTGCAAACATTTCTGACCGGTGAAGGCCAGCTCTTGGAGTTGATTTCCGAGGGCGCGCCACTCCCGGAGGTCTTGGATCGAGTTTGCACGGCGTTGGATGTGCAAGTGGGGAACGTGGTGTCTTTGGTGTTGTTCGCGGATGACGCGGAACATGCTCTTCACACGATCGAGCAGAGTGCCTTAAAATTCGGGCTCACAGCCTTCAGTTGCACCCCGATTCTCTCGCCGAGCGGTGAACTCTTCGGCACACTCGAGATTTACTGCTGCGTCCCCCGGAAACCGACCCTCAGCGAAAGCGGGCTGATTGAACGAGCAGCGCATTTCGCCGCGGTTGCCATTCAACATTACAACCATGATGTACAAGCGGAGAGTTGTTCCCTGAATTGGGACGGCGCGACGCGCGGAAGCCCTCACGAATGGCCGCCGTCAAGCAATTGAACCGCGAGAATTCGGCCGGATGGAAATCAGGCTTACACCACGCCGGGGGTCGTGATAACACAGCCATGTACAAGAGTTTCTTTGGACTTCGCGAGAATCCATTCAACATCAACCCGGATCCACGTTTTCTTCACCGAACCCCGCGCATCCAGGAAGCGCTGGACCAACTGACTTACGGCGTGCAGAACCGCAAGGGATTGCTGCTTCTGACAGGCGAGGTCGGCACAGGCAAGACCACGCTGATCAATCACCTCCTCGATTGGCTGCGCGAACGGCAAACACCGACGGCCTTCATCTTCAATTCGCATTTGAAAGTGAACCATCTCTTCGATTTCATTCTCAGCGATTTCGGCATTCCTACCGATATTCACCTGGTCAGCAATATGCTTTTGGACCTGAATCAATGGCTCCTCACTCGATACCGCGCGGGGTCCACCCCCGTTTTGATTGTTGATGAAGCCCAGGGCCTCTCTCTTGAACTGTTGGAGGAGATCCGGCTGTTGCTGAATCTGGAGACAGCTTCCGAAAAGCTGCTGCAAATTGTGCTTGTTGGCCAGCCGGAGCTGGAGGAAAAGTTGAAACGCCCGGAGATGCGGCAGCTTCGCCAGCGGATCGCGCTCCGGTGCAACACTTCTCCGCTTACTTTGGACGAGGCGCATGGCTACATTGCTGACCGGCTGCGGATCGCCGGCGCAAGCCGCGAGCCGGTCTTCGAGCCCGCCGCCGTCGAAGCCGTGCACTATTATTCGCGCGGAATTCCGCGCGTGATGAATCTTCTCTGCGAACATGCGCTGATTAACTCTTATGTGGAAGGGCTGAAACCAGTCCCGTCTCTCATGGTCGAAGAGGCCGCGCGCGACTTTTTGATGGAAGAGTTCCGGCCGCTTTCTGCCCGCCATGGCTCGTTTTTTCAATTGGACGGCAAGCTAGGCGTCGTGCATGCCGACCCCACCTGCGACTTCGCGCGTTCGTTTCGGGGAGAGGCCGGGGGTTCATGGGAGCCAACTGGCCACGAAATACCCCGGGGCCAGGCTGGAGCTTCGGAAGAAGAACGCGAGTCCGGCAGCGCGGAGTGCCTTGTTGCGACCGCTGTGCAGGAAGACAGTGCAGCTCCAGCAGAGGGGCTGGACGCATCCCTTTCCATAGTGGACCTGGTGCCAGCGTCTCCAGAGCTCAGCTCGCCGCAATTCATACACAGTCTGGCGACGAGCCCAAGCGCTGCCCAGTCTGATTGCGCTGCCGAACTCGCGGCCACGATGGGGCGATTGCTTGCAGCGGCATCGTTGGCTGCAGGACCACAGCGGCAGACCTCCAATGCTGCCTGGGAGAAATCATCAGCTTTTGCGTTTAGTCACCCGAAGACACGCCTCGAGCGGCGTAATTCCAAAGAAATATGGTCGAGCGTTTCTGCGAGAGTAGTTTGGGCGACTGTGGAAGCCAAAGCGGCCGCTGGTCCCGTGCTGCAGGAATGGAGACTTGGGTTCCGTCACGATTGGAACGCCATGGTCAAGGCGATGAACTTCCCCCAGATGAGAACTTCTTTCAGCCAGTGGCTGCTGCAGCCGTTCTCCTCCAAGCCGATGACTTCAAACAAGAACCAAACCGTGTGAGCAGCGCCGCGGTTTCTCGCTGAAGCTCGACAGCCATATTGAATTTGTTTTCTGAGTTGAGGGGCGGCTGTTACTCGTGCAGAACCACGGTGAGCAGAGACTTGTTGACCTTGATCGTCCCGTTGTATTCGATGAATCCGAGCTTCCTGAATTTGTTCATGAAGAAATTGATGCGAGAACGCGTGGTGCCCACCATGCTTGCAAGCGTCTCCTGCGAGACTTTCGCCAGCACACGTTCCGGCTGATCCTGTTCCCCGTACCGCGCCAGCAGGAGCAGCGCGCGCGCCAGACGCTTTTCGCTGGAGTTGAACAGCTGATCGATCAGATCTTCTTCGACACGAATGTTGTGCGCCAGCATGTAGGAAATGAAGCGATCGGAAAATTCAGGCTCCGTGTGGAGAATGCGCAGCAACTCATCCTTTTGAATCACCAGCAGCTTCGTCGGCGTAACGGCGGTTGTCGTCCCCATCCGGACGGTCTGCCCGGCCATGCAGCCCTCGCCAAAAAAATCGGTAGGACCAAACATCGCCACAACCGCTTCCCTTCCAGTGCCGTTCACTACGGACAATTTCACCCCGCCCGTCTGGATGTACATGACAGTAGCAGCGGATTCCCCCTGGGAGTAAATGGATTCTCCCCTGTGATACTCCCGCACTTTTCGGGCGACACCCGCAGTATCGAGGAATTCCTGCGCATTGAATAATCCGTTTTTGCCGTTTCTGCCGTTTTTCTTGAGTTTCTTAAGTTTCATATTGGTGCGGAGCCCGCATCTTTGTTCGGGCACTCTAGGCCCATGTTCAGCCTAGCAGGAATGACGTTGCAAGACTGTGCAGAAGTGAACAGTTCTTGGCTCTTCGGCAGCAAGTCGGCTTTGTTCAGTATTAGACAGACATTCGGAGGCACGTATTGCTAAATGAATACCAGAAATGGACTAAGTTCTTTATCCAACTACCCGGCAAAAGTTGGAGTCTCAAGTTTTTCCGCCCAAGTACGAGCGGTGGGCAATGGATTGTGACTGGGTGATGAGGAGAAGCAAATGCGCACACTGAAGGTTTCTAAGATTTGGATTCCGGCGTTTCTATTGGTGGTCGTGATTGCCGGGTGCAGCGACCCAGATAGACGTGCTGGCACAGGGGGCCCGGGTGATCCGCTAACTCCGCCCACGGTGACAGCGGTCACTCCACCCGACGGCTCAACCCTCGTTTGCCCAAACACGGCCATCATCACGGCCACATTCAGCAAGCCAATGAACGCGGCGACTCTCACCACCACTTCGTTTACACTGACTGCCGGGGGCGCGGGCGTCTCCGGGACAGTCAGCTACGTTGCCGCCACAATGATCGCAACGTTCACCCCTGCGGCTACTCTTACCGCCAGCACCGCTTACACCGCCACCATCACCACCGCTGCGCAAGACCAATTTGGCAATGGCTTGGCCTCCAATTTTGTTTGGACGTTTACAACTTCGGCCCCATGTCCGCCTCCCGCCGGCGCGATTGCATTGGGCTCGGCGTGTAGTTTCGGAATTCTCGCCGGCTCCACGGTCACTAACGTCGCAGGCACTGCCACAACGGTTAGCGGCGATGTGGGAGTTTCACCGGGAACCGCCATCACCGGATTTGGTTCGCCCGCATCGATTACCGGCGCGTTCCACTCCAACGATTCCGTCGCCCAGACTGCCCAGATTGATCTAACCACCGCGTACAACAATGCCGCGGGCGCAGCCGGAGGTGCGGTGCTGGCCGCGGATATCGGCGGATTGACTCTTCCTCCAGGAGTTTATAAGACCACCAGCGCGCAGCCTTCGCTGGGGATTACAGGAAATCTGACGCTGGATGGTAAGGGAGATCCAAACGCGGTCTGGATTTTCCAGATTGTTTCCACGCTCACAACTGCTTCCACAAATAGCCAGGTCATTCTTATCAATGGTGCGAACTCCCACAACGTCTTCTGGCAGGTGGGAAGTTCCGCGACACTGGGCACCACCACTTCCTTCACGGGAACCATCATGGCTCAGGCTTCCATCACGCTTACCACCGGCGCAACGCTGGATGGCAGAGCCCTGGCGCGCACGGGTGCCGTCACCATGGACACCAACACGGTTGTGGTTCCGGCGTGTCCGTAAAGTCTTCAACGGTGAGCGTGCTTCGCGGCCGGCTCACCGCATGTCTCACTGGAAACGCGTTTTACGCTGCTAAATTTCGGAGGAACTTTTGTATGTCATCTCAATCAAAGCGCCATCCTGTTCGGGTCTTAACGTTGTTGCCGGCCGCCTTTGCGTTCCTGTTTCTGTTCGCCAGCCTTGCGGCGGCTCAGGACCAGCCCGCGCCCAAGTGGGAACTCTTTGGCGGTTACACCTTCTGGAATCCCGGCGCGGACGTCCACGGCCAGCTTCCCGGCGCTCTGCTTCCAATTTCCAGCCGCCTGGAATCAAATCCACGGGGCGTCGGCGCCAGCGCAACCTACGATTTCAATCGCTGGTTTGGATTGACTCTCGATACCAGCACCAATTGGGGCAGCGGCGAAAAGACTCTGGCCAAGAGGATTGACGACGCCGCATTCGCCAACATCTCTTTCGGCCCCAAGTTCACCTATCGCACGAATCGTTTTTCGCCATTTTTTGAAGTGCTCGTTGGCGACCACCGCCTCACTCCCGACGCCTTTCACGACATCGACAAGATCGGGCTCATGATCGGCGGCGGTCTGGATATGAACGTGACCCGGCACATCGCTCTCCGGCTGCTCAGGGCTGATTTCGTAATGTCTAATTACCGCTTTGGTCCGACAACGATTCCAAGCACGGACCTTCGCGGTGTCCGCCTGCAGACGGGGCTCGTTCTAAATTTGGGCGGCGAAGAGCCGTCACTTCCACCCGCCGCCGCGTGCTCGGTGCAACCGGTCGAGGTCTTCCCCGGTGAATCTGTCACCGCCACTTCCCGTGGCTCCAATTTCAATTCCAAGCGCACCGTCAGCTACTCCTGGAATGCCACCAACATAAAAATTCCAGGTGGTGATTCCTCTGCGCAGATAGACACCACCGGCCTTCAACCCGGCTCCTATGTCGTCACCGCAAATCTGAGTGACGGCAGCAAGCACGGCGTCGCATCCTGCAGCGCCGGCTTCACCGTAAAGCAACCCCGCCCACCCGTCATTTCCTGCGCTGCGGATCCCGCAACAGTCCTCGTTGGCGGGAACACATCGATCAATTCCAACGCCAGCAGCCCGGATGGCCGCAGACTAATCTACAGCTACTCGGCAAGCGCCGGGGATATTTCCGGCACGGGAAGTAGCGCCACGTTGAACACCCGCGACGCGCGGCCCGGCACCATCACCATTACCTGCAACGTTGCCGATGACCGTGTTCCGGCTCTCACTTCCTCAAGCACCACCGCAGTGCTCGTGCAAGCTCCGCCACCACCTGCGCCAGCGCCAGAGATCAAACAGTTGGAAGCCAAGCTGGCGCTCCATACAATTTATTTTGCGACGGCGCGTCCCACCATCGAGCATCCCGAACGCGGCCTGCTTGACAGTCAGGCAGCGATTCTGGAAGCCCTGGCAGCGGACTTCACCAGCTATCTGAAATACATGCCGGATGCGCACTTGATCCTTAGTGGCCATGCGGACCCGCGCGGCGGCCCTGAGTACAACAAGGGTCTTACCGATCGACGCGTCGGACGCACCAAGGACTTCCTTGTCGAACACGGCGTCTCGGCAGACCACATTGACACGAAGTCTTTTGGTGAAGAGCAACAGCTCACGCCAGACCAGATCAAGCAACAAATGGCCGATAATCCGGAGTTGACGCCCGAAGAGCGCCAGCAGTTGATGAAGAATTTCAGCGTGCTCGTTTTGGCCAACAATCGCCGGGTCGATGTCACCCTCAGCACCACCGGACAACAGTCCATCCGCCGCTACCCGTTCAATGCCAGGGATTTCCTCGCCCTTATCAGCACCAAGGGTGGCGAAACCAAACGAGCTGTGAAACAACCACCAAAGAACCGCAAACCATAAGCGCTGCCCGAGTAACCCCGCATGCCACAACTATGGCCTGAGCCTGGGTCGCCAGGTTCAGGCCATTCAGATGATCTCTACAAGACTGTGCAGAAGTGGACAGCGCCGGGTCCCTACGGCCGATAAGATGTGGAATTGGGGCATGCAGGTAAAAGCGTCAAACGCAGAATTCCCGCGCTTGTGCCTAGGTGCAGTGTCCTTCTGATCTGCAACCCTGGAAAACGTGCTTCCCTTACAAGTTAAGCAGGCGAACTGGGGTCAGCGAGTCCAGCCTCCGTATGTTGAGGTCCATCCGATTTGAAGTCCGGAAAGGCCAAAATGCCAGCAATTGAACTTGCGCGCAGTCTTTTTATCCGTGAGAGCACAATACTGCCCGGCGGTTTAATCATCGAAACCGAGGCAATTCTGCCAGGTTGGAGAGCGGTGAAAGATCACGATAGTTACCGGTTCGGCCGAAAAATCAAGGAGGCGAACTGGAACTTCTTTTTTCTGGCCGGGGAGTTGACCGCGACGGTACTTGGACGCGTCGGGCTATCAAGCATGAACAGGGCTCTCCGCAGCATCCTGGCGAACCCCGCGGCGCGGAAGTTCAATTCGCTGGAGATAACAAGCGCTCGCTCGACATGGTTTCTCGGCATCCCTTTAGTGACCGTCACCGCCAATTTCCGCCACATCCAGCAAGGTCTGGCCTTGGACCGCGGGATCGATTTCAGCCAGCACGCCTCTGCCGGTCCAGAGGGAGCGCGCGCCACAAATAAATTCGAGACTCTGGTTCCGAGCTCATAGAAATTCGTTGGGAGATTTGAAATGAAAACTCTACGAAATGCGATGTTTTGCCTCGGTGCCGTTCTGCTTGCATCCAATGTTCTTTGCGCGCAGGATTTTTCGAAGTACCGGGGATTTTCACTGGGAACCGGCATGGCAACTGTGCTCAAACAGACAGAACGAAAGCCTGCCGATGTGAAGTTGATCCATGCGCACCCCGCGCTGATCCAGGCGCTCAACTGGTGGCCGCCGGCCGTTACCGGTGCTTCTTATCGCGCGGATAGTGTGGAGCAGATGCTCTTTTCATTTTGCGACGGCGAGCTTTACAAAATTTCCGTGACGTACGATACCACTTCCACGCAGGGGCTTACTTCGGAGGACATGGTGGCCTCCATTTCCGCAAAATACGGCCCGGCGACGATCCTTCCGGCGCAGGGCGAATCCGTTTTGTACGACGGCTTCAGCACCAGCGATAAGGGCGTGGCCACCTGGGAAGATCCGCAATATTTCTTCAAACTGGTCCGCTCTTCGTTCACCAATCGCTTCGGGTTGATCCTCTATTCAAAGCGAGTTAACGCACAGGCGGAGCTTGCCATTGCAGCCGCCGCGACACTGGAGAAACAGGAGCAACCCCAGCGGGATGCCGACCTCAAGAAAAAAGAAGCGGCCGATCTCGAAATTGAGCGGCAGAAGAACCAGAAAGTTTTTCGCCCGTAGTGCGCACCCTCCTGCAACGGAAGTGCACACACCAAGCTCCAAGACAGGAATCCAGTGTCTATGCGAAAGATAACTTCAGCAACAGAAAGGTCGCCGGCTATCGAAGTCCCCGACAATTTCAAGGTGGTTGAACAATTCAGCCTGGAACAGGTGATCCGCCTGGACACGCCGGTTGTGGAAGAAACCCCGGTGCCGATCAAGCCGGTTCATCCTCGTCCCATGTTGCCCAGCAGGGTGGCCATAATCGGCAACTACTTGCCGCGGCAATGTGGCATCGCCACCTTTACAACCGATTTGTGTGACGCGATTCACGCCGAATTCGGCGACACTGAACTCCTGGTGCTTCCCGTCAACGATACGTTGGAAGGCTACACCTACCCGGACCGCATCCGTTTCGAACTTGTTCAGGATGAGATCACCTCCTATCGCCAAGCCGCGGAGTTCCTGAATTTCGGCAATATTGATCTGGTATGCCTGCAACACGAATACGGAATTTTTGGTGGACCGGCGGGTTCCCACATACTTGAACTGTTGCGCCGTTTGCGGATGCCGGTGGTGACCACCCTGCACACGGTGCTGCGCGAACCGAATCCCGATCAGCACGCGGTGATGGTGGAAATCGCGGCGTTGTCGGATCGCTTCATTGTCATGAGCCGCCAGTCCTCGGAAATCTTGCAGGAAGTGTTCCACGTTCCGGCTTCTAAGATCGATTTGATTCCCCATGGCATCCCTAACTTGGCGTTCACCGACCCCAATTTCTACAAAGACGCGTTCGGAACGGAAGGCAAAGAAGTATTGCTCACGTTTGGATTGCTCTCGCCGAATAAGGGCATCGAAAATGTCATCCAGGCCCTGCCCGCTATCCTGGCCCGCCACGAAAACGTCGTCTACATGATCTCCGGAGTGACTCACCCGCATATTCTGCGCCGCGAGGGCGAGAAATACAGGTCATCTTTGCAGAAACTCGCGAAAGACCTGGGAGTCGAGGCCAACGTAATTTTTCGCAATCGTTTCGAGAGTCACGAACAGTTGATGGAAATCATCGGTGCAGCCGACATTTACATCACCCCCTACACACACAAGGGGCAAGTCGTTTCCGGCACGCTCGCGTATGCGCTGAGCGCCGGAAAAGCCATCATCTCCACTCCTTACTTGCACGCAACGGAATTACTGGATGAAGAGCGGGGCGTACTTGTCCCCTTCGACGATCCTCAGGCGATTGCCGCGAAAACCATCGAACTTCTAGATAACGGTACCGCGCGCCATGCAATGCGGAAGCGCGCGTACCTCTACGCGCGAGACATGGTGTGGGACCGAGTAGCTCAGCAATACATGGGGAGTTTTGAACGCGTGTACAACGAACGATTGCGGAAGCCGCGGGCGACATTCTCCGCGCAGAATACGGAAAAGGCACTCGACCGGCTCCCGTTCATAAAACTCGACCATTTGCGCCGCATGACAGACTGCACGGGAATCGTAGAGCACGCGGTCTTCAACGTGCCCAACTATCCGGAGGGCTACTCCACCGATGACAACGCCCGCGCCCTGATTGTCGCGATTCTGCTGGAGGAACTTGGAAGCACCTCCGCCACGCGCTCCGTGGATCTCGCGGTACGCTACCTGGCGTTTTTGTGGCTGGCATTCGATCCAGCAACCCGACGATTCCGAAACTGCCTGAGCTATGAGCGCCAGTGGCAAGAGCTGCAAGGCTCCGAGGACAGCCACGGTCGCGCCCTGTGGGGCCTTGGCACCGTTCTAGGAAGGACCAATGACGCCGGACTCCGTGGCGTAGCAGGCCGTTTGTTCGAAATGGCAGTGCCCGCGGCTGTGGAGTTCAAGAGTCCGCGTGCCTGCGCTTTTTCGCTTTTGGGGTTGCTCGAATATCTCGAATCATTCCCAGGAGATCGCGCGGCTGTAAATGCTGCGGACGCGTTGGCGAATCGCCTCCTGGCTTCCTACCAAGCCGCCCGTTCTGCGGACTGGAAGTGGTTTGAAAATGAACTGGCTTACTCCAATGCCCGATTGCCTCAGGCCCTCATACGCGCCGGAACGCGCAACGGCAACGACGCCATGGTTTCTGCCGGCCTTGAAGCGCTGGACTGGCTTGCGACGGTGCAGCGTTGTGAAACCAAGGGCCACTTCGTACCAATCGGTTCTCACGGCTTCTACTCAAAGAAATCGGAAAAAGCTCGGTTCGACCAGCAACCCATCGAAGCCTGCGCCACGGTTGCCGCTTATCTGCAAGCCTATCGCGCGACGGGCAAAGGGCGCTGGCGCAAAGAAGCCTGGACCGCATTTAACTGGTTCCTCGGCGACAACGACCTGCAGATCGCCCTGTACGACTCCACCACCGGCGGCTGCCGCGATGGCTTGCATCCTGACCGCGCCAACGAAAATCAGGGCGCGGAATCAACGCTGTCTTTTCTGATGGCTTTGCTCGAGATGCGCAGTCTGGAAGAGTCGGACACAACCGATCCAAAGGCCTGAGCATCCGTCTGTGCCCCCTTGCACCCCTAGGCTGCGTAAGAACTGTAATTCTTCTGCTGTTATTTGTTGAAAGAGGAACGATGCTTCGAACCGACCCGTTATTTATTCGCCACGCTGCAAATCCGATCCTGTCCGCAAAGGATTGGCCGTATCCCATGAATAGCGTTTTTAACGCGGGTGCCACAAGGCTGCCCGACGGTTCCACACTACTCTTATGCCGAGTCGAAGACCTCCGCGGCCTCTCTCATCTTTGTGCTGCACGTTCCGCGAACGGCATCGATGGGTGGCAGATCGATCGCGAACCTACGCTCGCGCCAGATCCCGAGCGCCACCCCGAAGAAGTGTGGGGCATCGAAGATCCGCGTATCACGTTTGTCCCGGAACTTAAGCAATTTGCGATCGCCTTCACTTCGTATTCACGCGGCGGTCCGGGTGTTTCCCTCGCTCTCACAAAAGATTTTCGTTCGTTCGAAAGACTTGGCGTCGTCATGTCGCCCGACGACAAGGACGCCGCCCTCCTCCCGCGGAGAATCAATGGATTCTGGGCTTTGATTCATAGGCCGATGACCCCGTTGGGCGCGCACATCTGGATCTCTTATTCGCCTGACCTGCGCCATTGGGGAAACCACAAACTCATGCTGGAAGCGCGCCGCGGCGCATGGTGGGACGCCAACAAAATTGGCATGTCGCCCCCGCCGATCGAAACGTCCAAAGGCTGGCTGATGATCTATCACGGTGTCCGCAGGACTCCTTCCAGTTCCATTTATCGTCTTGGCTTGGCTCTGTTTGATCTGGAACAACCGGAGAAGTGTCTGGCCCGCGGAGATTCCTGGATGTTCGCTCCCGAAGCCGACTACGAACGCCACGGAGATGTTCAAGACGTAGTGTTTCCCTGCGGTTACACGGTGGACACGGACGGCGACACCATCAACCTTTACTACGGCGCCGCGGATTCCAGCATCGCCCTGGCCCACGGCAGCATTCGCTCGCTTCTCACCTGGCTGGACGCCAACGGCCATTCCGAGCACGCCCACGACCGCCGCCAGCGTCAGGCTTAGCCCGACGAGATTGTGTTCCCGCGAAACCGACGACCAGACCCATCTTCGTAGCTTGAAGGCAAAGGAACAAAACGCATCCGACTGGGCCCGCGTACAGCCGGAGAACATTAGGCCAATAGTTTTCAGTTGGGACGAGCACGAGACCGAAACTTTCCCTCTTGTCGGCCCAGTCAGTGTGGTTAGCGGCGTACGGACAACAGAAGCATCGCGGAATCTGGAGCGGGCGATGGGAATCGAACCCACGTCCGAAGCTTGGGAAGTTCTATATCAAACTCTGAAAGCGATTGATCTGGCGGCACTTAACGTTTCGAAAGACGGCTCCAATTGGAAACTAAATGGAAATTGAAAGCCGAGACAGATTGCGGCTCCTGACGCGGCTGGAAGAGCGTCTTTCCAACCCTTCGGTTAACAGCCACTTGAGTAACTTAATCACGATTTGCCGGAGCGGGAGTTTTCCGAGGAGTATCAAGCAGTTGCGATGAAACGCGAGAGTCAACTTCTCTTCCGTATTCACCGTTTGTTCAGAGTTTTTCAACGTTTTTCCACGACTACCGTGACAGCGGCGTGACAGCCGCCTCTTGATGGTTCTCATGACATCAACTAGGCGCGCGTCGCGCGATGGTTTAGCAAATTCCCGATTGCCAGCCGGGGCGCCGAAGCGGTTTCCTAATTAGCATTTCACAAATATCTATTCAAGACCCACGCGGCGGAGCAACGATTGGAAGCGTGGGTCCTTGCGAATTTGATCAAAAGCCGGTTCGATAGCAATCTCCGTCATGGATAGAGAGCGTTCCTCAAAAGCTCTTTCGAGAGAGTCCAACGCTTTCGTCTTCTCACCAAGCTGAGCATAGAGAATCGCGGTGCCAAAAGCTGAGTTGTAAGCTTCGGGTGGATTGACGGGGAGGTAAGTGAAATCAAGAACTTGCTTCCAGTAGCCATGGGGGCCACCGGCGGTCCAGGCGCGGCGCAGAGCGGCTTCTTGTTGCTCGGCAGAGTTGTCGTCTTCGCCGATGAGCAAGCGTACTTTGGTGTCTTCATCGATGGCTTCCTGAAATTTCCCCATGAAAGCAAGAAGTTGGGCCATTCGTTCGTGATCGATGGCGAATCCGGGGAACATTTCAGCGGATCTGCGGAATTGCGCGAGGGCTTTGTCGTACTGGCGAGCCCAAATGTAGGTGCGGCCGAGGAAGGATTGCATCGGAGCAGAGAAGGGATCCACAGCGATGGCTTTTTGCATTTCGGCGATGGCTTCCGCATGGCGACCGAGGGGAGAGAGGTAGCTGTTGGAATAGAAGAGGTGGGCGTAAGCGTCGTTAGGATTTAAATCAAGAGCGCGCTGATATTCACGTTCCGCTGCAGGCCAGTCAAAATCGAAGTGAGCCAAAATGAAGCCGAGAGTGGAATGCCCGGCGGCGAGAGAAGGGTCCAGGGTGACAGCGCGAAGAGCGGCTTCCCTGGCCAGAGGCATGGATTCCAAGGGGGCCATGGCGCCAACGACAGGAGCCAGGCTGTAGAGCCGGGCGAGGGCAGCATGGGCGGGAGCGTAGTTGGGATCAATTGTGATGGCCTGTTGGAACTCCGAGATGGCGCGTTGGAACGAAGATTTAGTGCGGAGTTCCGAGTCATGTAGACCATGAAGGTAGGCCTCGTAGGCTGCGGCGTTGAGCGGAGGGGCGTCGGCGAGACGGGCGCGAGCGGAAGGGGAAAGGGTTAATTCGATCTTGCTAGAAATGGCGAGGGCGAGGTCGCTTTGGAGCTTCAGGACATCGCTGAGCTCGCGATCGAAATCAGCGGCCCAAAGGTGAGTTTGATCGCTGGCCTGGATGAGTTGGGCGGTGACGCGGAAGCGCTGGCCGGAGCGCCGTATGCTGCCTTCGAGCAGGTAATCCACAGCAAGTTCACGAGCGATCTGGGCGGCTCCCTTTTTGGCGTCTTTGTATTGCATGGAAGAGGTGCGGGCAATCACGCCAAGGCGTTGAGGATCGAGTGTGCCGAGCTGGGTAATCATCTCTTCAGTCA
>DATLVJ010000041.1:0-9611 GCA_035577585.1 Candidatus Limnocylindrales bacterium | reverse complement strand
GGCTGCGGAGTATTTTTTCCGGGTGTCTACGGAGTCATGAGGCCGTGGATTGCCCTCAAGGCTGTAGTTACCCTTTGCCTCCTGATGTCGGCGGCGGTTCTGGCCCACAGCTATTCGACGTGGACACTGGCGGAAAGTACGGCCAAAGATTCGATAAAGCTCGCTCACCTCCGGCGCGAGTTCAGGAAACGAAACTGGATAACCTGCGGTGTGCTGCTCGCCGTGATCCTGGCGGCTTTCCTGTGCTTTATTTATCCGATTGAAACCGCGCTGTTGCTGGGCAATCGAGTAATCACCTACTGGCGATCCATGCACCTGACCAGCGGAGTCTCTCCAATCATGCCGCTGCTGGCAATTCTGATTGGGCTTTACCTTGTCGTTTGGTACGCCTTGCATGCCCTGGCGTTGTTTGGCCCGGATCGCCCCTGCCTGCCGACGAAAGAGCGGTTGCGCATCGAATACGCGAAAGGCAAAGAAGCGGATTTCCTGACCATGTTCAGCCAGGAAGATGCCGCGGACAAGATTGAATCGATCGCCATGCCGTTGAACCGAATGACGCTGATGATAACCGGCGGTCTTGTAGTGCTGTTTTTCCTGGCCGCCATAGAACTGGCAGGGGGGGTGCCCCTGCGAAGCTTGGGCGCAGAAAGGTATTCGTATGCCTTCTTCCTCTGGCTGGATATTTGCTGCGGCCTGATGCTGGCGAAGACCTGGCAATTTTATGAGATTTGGGAGGAGTTGCGGCGGCTGCTGGCCTTTCTCGACCGGCTCCCGCTCCGGCGAACGATGTCCGTGCTGCACGGATTTTCCTGGGGCAGCGTGTGGAAAATGAGCGGAAATGTGCTGGAAGTGCGCTACAAGGTAATTTCCCGGCAACTGGAGTGCCTGAACCACACCATGCGAACGCTTGAGGACTGGCAGGATAGGCATTCAAGTTCGGACGAAATTCCGGCCATCGGGAAATGTCTCGAAGTACTCGAAGAGCTGCATAATACCGGAATCAATTTTGCGGAGTGGTATTCGACCAACTATAAAATCCCACGGGCGGGAGACTTGACAAGCTTCGGAACATTTCAAGCCGACGTTGCGGCCACAAGCGGCACCCTGCTGGTGAAACTTTTGTTGCCTGCCTGGAGGAAAGAGGGAGAATCGCTGGTTTTGGCGTTGCCGGAGAAGGGTGAAAAAGAGAACGCTACGCCGACCGCATTGCCCCTAGCAAAATACAAGCACGTTCAAAATGCGGAAGAATTCGTATGCCTGACCTACCTCGCCTTTATTCAGAATGTCCTAGGGCGACTGCGGACGCTGGCAATGACTATCGTTGCGTTGTTCATCGCCGCAACCGTTGCGGTCTCCAGCTATCCCTTTGATCCGCGCCAGGCGCTGAGCGCAATTCTGCTGGTCTTGTTCGCTGTCGCTGGCGCGGTGATCGTGAAGGTGTACGCGGAGATGCATCGCGATTCGACGTTGAGCCACGTGACCAACACCAGGCCCGGAGAACTGGGCGGAGAATTCTGGTTCAAGATTATTGGATTTGGATTTGCGCCCGCGGCTGGGTTGCTGACGAGAATCTTTCCGGGCATTACCGACTTTGTTTTCTCCTGGCTGCAGCCGGGGGTTTCTTCGCTTAAGTAGCCGGCGCTACACGTCCAGGGTTATGCGCGATACACCCCCGCGAAGCAGGGGTTTGTCCAAAAGGCATTGGAGATTCCCCGACAACAGGAGAATGTTCAGCAGGCGGGAGCGATCCAGATTGGATAACGGTTCGTGCCGGAGGGAAATGAACAAGGCGCGATTTGAGCATTCCACCAGGAAAGCGACAGCAGCCGGGATCTCCAGCTCTTCCAGGGATCGCCTGCGAATCTCGGGTTCCAATTTGTCCAGCCGCTCGTAACAGCAGCCGAGAAAATGGTCGAGACAGTAGTCTCTGGATTCCAGGGAAATCACTGCTGCACTAGCGCAGCGGCTCGCCTTGCATTTCTGCTTTCCCGATGGCCCGTGCATGGTCTCCCTGATCCCGCTTGGTTTTTGGCTTGCTGCGCTGATCCTTTTCGAGCTGCCCCGTGGTGTTGATCGCTAGCGCATAGAGAGGAAAGCGGCCAGTTTTCGCATCCGCAGGCATTGCTCGATATAAGGGAAGAGCAATTGCTCCACGCGTTTCGAGTTTTCCTGGCGTTGATTCGTGCGGCCTTCTCCCTTCCAGAGGGTGACTACCGTCACGAGTCGTGACTCTTGCTCCGGGAAGAGAACCAGGGAGCCGGAAAAATTCACACAGCCGGCGAACGCGCCTCGCATGGCCTCGGGCAGCACCCTCCGCAGTTCCTCGGCGGTCCCGGGCCAGGCCACAAACTCCACACTGTGAGCAATTACCTCCGGCGTTTCCTCATCCGCCAATCCATGCGGGTTCGCCGGCTCATTCTCTTTCGACGGTTCCCGCTCGCCCGGCTCCGGATGCTGGAAATCGCCCACGGTTCCGCACGGGTGCGTGGGGAGATTCTTGGTCTGAATGTTTTCGATGGCGGTGAGACTCGTCACAACCCTCCCTACCGTTAGCCCAGTCCAACCGCAGGGAGCGGTAGGCGCTGGCGTACCTGTAGCCCCTACTTGGTTCCGTCAGAAGTAAAGGTGAAGACCGGCCCTCGCAACTCGAGTCCCAGCCAGACAGGGCTTCCCTTCAAGGTTAGTGACGCGGCCCCTCATTTCGTTTCAGCCCGGGGCAAAGGTCCATTGCCTATTACGTACGGACGAAGTTATACTCCCCGACAACTAGCCGAGGACCACTTGGAGCTTTTTTCATTCGATAAATCGTATGTTGATCGCTTGCGGGCGGGGGAACCCTCGACCGAACAGCATTTTGTGGCTTATTTTGGACAAATTCTCGGTATTATGCTGCGCGCCAGGTATCTTCCCCCCGAGCGTGTGGACGATGTCCGGCAAGAGACATTCGCACGAGTGCTCGCAACACTCCGGCGAGATGGAGGCGTTCGCCAGCCAGAGCGCTTTGGAGCTTTCGTTAACGCCATTTGCAAGAATGTGCTGCGCGAGAATAGCCGGTACCTGTACCGGAACCAGGCGCTCCAACTGGATCAGCTGGAATCGCCGGCCCCCAATAAGATTGTGGACCTCGAACGGGAGCTGATCTCGCAGGAAACAAAGGAGAAAGTACGGAGAATCCTGGCTGAAATGAAACCACGCGATCGCGAGTTGCTTCGCGCCCTGTTCCTGGAGGAAAAGGACAAAGACGAAATTTGCCGCGAATTCGGGGTGGAACGCGAGTACCTCCGTGTTCTTTTGTACCGGGCCAAAGTCCGTTTTCGGTCCACTTTCGACTTACAGCGCGGCAACCCCTTAGGCCGAACCACCGGCGGGGGGACCCTATGAAACGAAAAGGCCGTTCGGCGCACTATATAAAGGATATGGAATATGGACCATCAAGAGGCTTTGCGGCTCCAAGCAGGTGAAAAATATCTCCTTGGCGAACTGGCGCCCGAATTGCAAGAGCAATTCGAAGCGCACTACTTCGACTGCCCGGAGTGCGTAACGGGCTTGAGAGCTCTTGGGACCTTTGTTACCGCCAGCCAGCTCGTATTCAAAGAAGAAGCAAGATCTCCCCGGGTCTCCCCTCACACGACTTGGACGGAACGCCCGGGCTGGTTCAACTGGTTGCAACCCGTTATTTCCCTCCCCGCCATAATGGCATTGGCTGCGATTGTCGTTTTTCAGATGACCATCGCCATTCGTTCCGCGAAGAAGCAGGCTACCGTTCAAACTGTCGCTGAAGTCTACGATTCGTCTTACCACCTGCAGGGCACGACCAGAGGCGCCGAGGTTACCAAAGTAGCGGTTCGACCCGATGAGAGTTTCGCGTTGGACTTCGATTTCATTCCCACGCGGATTTTTCCCAATTACAAAGGAAGTTTGCTGGATTCGTCCGGACAGGCCGTCTTGATGTTCGGCCTCAAGGGCGACCAGAGCAATAAGGAGGTGCACCTTGTAGTCCCCGGCGGAAAAGTTCACGCTGGAAGTTTTGATCTTGTTGTTGTTGGAGACAGCGGAGCCTCGAATCAAAACCCGAAAGATAATGAAGTTCAGCGTCTCCCGTTTGTCGTTGTATCGGAATCCGAAATCCATCAGTCCGGCGATCATCCTACCCCCTCTAAGGAGTAGCTTATGACTGACAAGACCAAGAAAGTGTTCCACTATCACGCCCACGGGCTCGCGTTGAGTGGCCTATTGACGCGGCCGGTTTCCAGGTCTATTGAGGTACAGGCAGCCAGCGCCTTGCCTACCATCGGCGGATATGGGAGTGCGAGAGTCGAGAATTTCCGCCTGGATCATCATATCCAATTCAAAGCCGGTTATTCGCATGTTGCGGGCAGCGAGCAGCAGAAAGACGGCGATGAATTCCATACCACGATGGTCGCCGCGGCCGTGGAAGGTTTGAATTTCCTGGATGTCTTGACGGCGGATCGGGTTGTGCTCCGGCTTTCCGGCGGACACCTTTATCCCGACGACGAATCGAAATTTTCCTTTCTGGGCAGCACGTTCGAAAATCTGAAGATCTGCGGACATCTGGTGGAAGTCGAACTAAACGACCGGCTCTTTACCCATCTGGATACATTCGCAAAGGTAAAGAAAGAGTTGGAAACGGACAAGGAATTCAAGAAAATAGCGGAGGATCCTTTTCGTTCAGGAACCCCCACAAAACTGCGAGAAGGCAGCGGGGTGATTCATTGCTCGCTCGTCAAGAAGATCAGGACAAACGCGCCGGGAGTGAAGGTCGATGGCCATGCCATGGACATACCTGGTTTTGGAAGGATTTACTTCGCCGAGGCGATGCTGAGTGTGAACAAGCGCACGCTGACAATGTTGCGTTTCGAATTGGGTTCACCGATCGAAGGCAGCAGCATCGTAAGTCAGGCCAGCATCAACGGGGGCCATTTCCCGTGAGACTCTTACTCGGCCTCCTGATTCTTTCAGTGGGGAGTTGCCGAACAGATAAAAAGCCGGATTTTGGAGCAGTTTATCGCTCGTCGGTGCGAGAGCTGCGCAGCGGAGACCTTAAGGGTGCTTTGGGCGGGGTAGACAACGCCCTGGGCAAAATTCCCGATTCGCGTTCCGACTGGTATTGGCGTTTCACCGCACTTAAGGCTGAAATTCTTATCTGGAAGGGACTGAACAAGGAGTCTTTGGCGCTCCTGCAACAGGACCTCCCTCCCTCCCTCCAATCCGGTGACACGGCGATTTGGCGCAAGCTGACTCAGGCGTCTGCTCTTATGGGGCTTTCGGATTTCCCGGGGGCCGCGCTGAGTCTCGCCGAAGCCGATAAACTTGCACGACCGAATCACCCAGAACTTCTCGGCTATATTGCGTTACGGCAAGGAACGCTCGCCGATTATCAAGGCAACATAAAAAGCGCCTCGACCCAGTATCGGGCTTCCCTGGAAGCTGCGCGGCAGGAGAAGGACGCTTATCTGGAAGCCTCTGCGCTTGGCAGTCTTGGCCTCTCGGAAACGGAACAAGAGCACTACGACGCAGCTGTCGATTGGAATCGAGAGGCGTTGGGTGTGGCGGAGGGCGCCGGAGCGAAGAGCCTGGCAGCCATTATTCGATTGAATATCGGCTGGAACTACTTTGAGCTCGGCGATTACGATCTGGCACTCGACTTGTTCCAGCAAGCGGACGCAGCCGCGGGGACGGCCGACCTGCTGAAACACCAGGCGATCTGCCGGACAAACACAGGAGCGGTGAACTACTACCTGCGCAAATACACCGATGCCGAAGCCAATTCCCTGCAGGCCTTGCAACTGGCGCGTAATCTGGGTGAAAAGAGATTGATCACGGAAAGTTTGAACACTCTGTCGAGCATCACAATCGCGAGAGGCCAGCTGGACGCATCCGAGAATTATAATCGAGAGGCGTTGGAGCTATCCCGCTCCATTCAGGACCATGCGGGCGAATTGTCCTCCCAGCTGATTGCCGGTCGAATCAAAGCGGGCCGGAAACAATTCCGCTATGCCGAAGAACTGCTCAGGCAAATCATTCTGGACCAGACGGCGTCCGCCGCAACCCGGTGGGAGGCGGAGGCTCGACTCGCCAGCGTGTACAGCCAGGAAGATCAGCCGGCGAAGGCGGAACTCGAGTACAAACGCGCCGTGGGAACAATCCAGGCAGCGCGCCAATCGATCGAAGAGGATGAGCTTCGGCTGACATTTCTTTCCAGCGCGATCGACTTCTATGACGACTACATCGATGTCCTGATGCGAAAGGGCAAGGCGGAAGAGGCGCTGAGAGTTGCCGATCGCACGCGCTCGCAGACTTTGATGGAGAGCCTCACCTCGGCCAACAAAGCTTCCGCGTTACTCTCCCCCGGACCAGCGCCGCGCCAACTCGCAAAAGAACTTCACGCATCCTTACTTCTATACTGGGTGGGGCAAAACCATTCCTATCTGTGGGTCGTCACCCCTGCCGGATTGTCCACATTTCTGCTTCCCCCGAAATCACAGATCGATCCGGTGGTGAAGAAGTATCGCCAGGCCATTCTGGATGGCCACGACGTCCTGGCCGGCGATCATTCCGGGGGTGAACAACTCTACGCCATGCTGGTGGCGCCCGCGCGTGATCTGATTCCTGGAAATTCGCGCGTGATTCTGTTGCCCGCGGAAAGTCTCAGCGGCGTGAATTTCGAAACCTTAATCGCCCCCGATCCTGGCCCGCACTTCTGGATCGAAGACGTAACCCTCTCCACTGCGAGTTCTCTGGCGATCCTGTCGAGTGCGAATCGGAGGGCGCTCCGCCAGGAGAGGAGCCTCCTCCTGGTGGGAAATCCCGAGCCCGCAAATGCGGATTTCCCGCGCCTGCTGCAAGCGCCGGCTGAAATGCAGAGAATCTCCGGCCACTTTCCGCAGACGGAACGCAAGGTGCTCGAAGGGAGCAATGCGACGCCCGCAGCTTACCTGGCAAGCAACCCGGGCCGGTTCTCCTATCTACACTTCGTAACCCACGGGATCGCCAGCAACACGCAGCCGCTCGAGTCGGCGGTGATCCTCAGCAGGGAGGGCGACTCCTACAAGTTGTACGCGCGGGATATCGTGAAGCGCCCCTTGACAGCGGAGCTGGTTACGATTTCCGCCTGCAATGGGGCGGGCACGCGGGTATACGCCGGTGAAGGACTCGTGGGTCTATCCTGGGCCTTCCTGCGGGCCGGCGCGCGCCACGTAATCGCATCCCTTTGGGAGGTGAGCGATTCTTCCTCCACTCCTCAACTGATGGACGAGTTGTACCAGGGGTTGGACCGGGGAGAGGACCCCGCGACCGCGCTGCGGAAGGCCAAGCTTTCGATGCTCAAGTCGAGCGCCCACACCGTTTTCGCCAAGCCCTATTATTGGGCGCCTTTCCAGCTCTTCGCCGGATCGTAAGCCTCTCCAGTTGCAATTCCCTGACGCCCAAATTTCCATCCGAAGCGATCCGCAATCCGAACACTTATGTTTTGAAACGGTTGCCGCCGGGTCGTCACTACCCAATGTAAATAATTTTCCGGGTTAGTACCAAAGGTAGCCGCGTCCGAAGGACGACACCATGGACCCCTTTGAAAACAAAAGGTGGAGGTTGAAGCTAGCTTTTGTTGTCCAGGCGATAGTCCTGCTGGCTGCGCTGTTGGGTCTGGCTCATTGGGACAAGTCACAAAACGTGGGGATAACACAGTTGAACCCTATGCAAATTATTTACGTTTTTCTTTCGATTGAAATTGTGGCAGCGGTCTATCTATGGGGCGTGGGGAACTGGTCGCGGTTTGAGCCGCCCCGAGTTCCGGCCGGCCCTGCGACGCCGATAGCAGGTGGTTCCGTCCAGGCGCAGACTTCCGAGAGCCCTTCCCCGGCAGCGGGGCAAGGAAACGTCTCACCAACCGGACAGAATGGCAGTGGCTGAAATGTTTTCCCTGATTGAGACGATTACGGGATTTGCCGCCATCATGCTGATGCTGAGTCTTCTGGTGAAAACCCTGACATCGGTCATCAAGAACCAGTGGGATTATTATTCGGATAATTTGAAGCATGAAATTCAGCGCCTGGCCCTGGAGACCACCGGGAAGACGTGGGACACTCTGCGCCAGAACGCCAACACCCCGGAATGGGTGAAGAATATTCACTGGGAGCGCCTTGGAGACGAGTTTCTGACTCCGGCGTACATGAGCTGGTTCCTGAAACAGCTGGATCAAAATGCCCGGGTGTTCGACCTGGAATCGCGGCTGAAGATCCACGTCGCCAACGTGAAATACACCTTTGAAATGCGGATGAAAAATCTTGCGTTAGCAGTTGGACTGGCTTTGTGCCTGTTGTGCAACATCAATGCATTTACGATCTGGACGTCGCTCTACACCGATGAACAACTGCGGGCCACCTTTTCAGGCGCCTATGCGAAGGCGGCTTCGGATATTGCTGCCGATGATGCAAAACTGGAGGCTCAGGATAACAACCCAGGCAAACCGGCAGACAAAGCACAGGTCGATAAACAGATAACAGCGTTTCAAACCAATATGCGAGGCTTTCTGACGGACGTCTGCTTCGGGGTTGGCAATATCTGGCGGCAAAATAATAAGAACGACAGCTGCGGGCAATCCCCCAAACTGCAACAGCAAGGACCTTCACCAAACACTGCGGCGACGCCACAAGCCGGACGGCCCCAGCCGACGACACCAACAGAATCGGTAAACTCCGCGAAAACGCAAGCGGGGGGAAACGAAAAGTCGCAGCTTCGAATTTTTATGTACGAGTTTTCTGGTTCTCTTTTGACGGGGATCCTCGTGAGCATCGGCGCTCCCTACTGGCACGACCTGCTCCAAGCCCTGGCTGCCCTTCGACCCGGCAAAGCGTTGGCGTGATTGGCGAGCAAAGTGGCCGAGCGGCTGGCATCGGTGGCATTGCTGAATCCGGTTGAGAGGCGTAAATGGCGGTCTATCTCCTTGGAAGCCGGGGCCCGGAAGTAAAGCAGATTGAGCAGCGGCTGTTTGATCTCCACCTTTACTCCGGAGCTTTTGATGGGATTTTCGGCGGCGGAACGGACAGCGCCGTTCGGGCGTTCCAATTGGCGAACGGATTGACGTCCGACGGCAAGGTCGGCCCCCAAACATGGGCCGCGCTTTTTAATGGAGCCGCGGTCCCGCAACCCGCAATCACAACCCAGGGCCTGGATCACCAGTGTCTCGCGCTCACCGGAGCCTTCGAGACCGGTCAGCCTCCGCCCGATTGTTTTGCGGGCCTCTCCGGTGACTTCGATGGGCAAGGCATCAGCTTTGGCGTGGTCCAATGGAATATTGGCCAGGGCAGCTTGCAACCTCTTCTTGCGGAGATGAACCAAAGCTTTTCCGCGATTCTCGGGGAAATCTTTGGCCCCAACTACACCGCTCTTGTCGCTATGCTCGGCGAGAGCCGTGACGACCAATTAGCCTGGGTGCGCTCTATCCAGGACCCGATACGGCATTCCCTCTTCGAGCCCTGGCATGGACAATTCAGAGCCCTGGGTCGCCAACAAGAGTTTCAGGATATCGAACTGAAGCACGCGTCCGGACTGTTCCAGCAAGCGCTGGCGCTGTGCAATGAGTTTGGCGTCAG
>DATLVJ010000040.1:0-10701 GCA_035577585.1 Candidatus Limnocylindrales bacterium | reverse complement strand
GTCCGGCTGCGACACCAGCAGGTTGTCCACGTCCACGCCCAGCTTCCGCGCGTAGTTTGGGTCCAGCGCATGTTCCGCGTCGATGAACGCCGCCTGCCCGCCCAGCTTCTGCGCCTCGGCAATCACATGCAGCGTCATTGTCGTCTTACCGCCCGATTCCGGCCCATAAATCTCGATCACGCGCCCGCGCGGGAAACCGCCCACGCCCAGTGCCGCGTCAATTGACAAGCACCCCGAAGGAATCACGTTCACCGGGACCAGCACATCCTTGCTGCCCAGCCGCATGATCGAGCCTTTGCCGTACGACTTCTCGATCTGCGATATCGCCGCTTCCAGTAGCTTTGCTCTTTCGTCTGTCATTTCACACCTCGGTCGAGGAAATTGGGAATTTCGCGGATGGGCCGACGTAGCACGTTATAAAGCTGGCGAGGGAACTCCGCCGTGGCTTCTCCCGATACGTTACGATAACGGAATATTACCATTTCGTATCTGGCAATGCTACCCCAAGCTTTCCTTCCGCACTGCAAAGGCATTCAACGGTCGCAGCCATGCTCCAGTTCGTGATCCACCAGTTGCGCCAGCGCCGCGCGCTCCCGCCGGTCCCACTCGGCCTGTTCTTCGCGGCTGATGCCGCGCAGCCGGGTCAGGTACTGCCCTCGGGTGCGCACCTCAAGAAGCTCAAATGCGAGTCTCTCATGTTCAACGCAGCTTAGAACATCCAAACGGGTCTGGGCCATGGGCCACCTGTTGAAAACCTGATGGCCCCACACTACCCCAAGGGCGAAACAAAAGCAAACATTATTTTCGCCCTATGTTCGCCTAGACGGACCGAGCTATCCCGCATAGGTATAGAAACCACGGCCAGTCTTCCGTCCTAGCCATCCTGCGGCCACATATTTCTTGAGCAGCGGGCAAGCGCGATACTTCGGGTCTCCAAGGCCGTCCAGCAGAACGTGCATGATGTCCACGCAGACATCCAGGCCGATGAAATCGGCAAGTTCCAGCGGACCCATCGGATGATTCATGCCCAGTTTCATCACCGCATCCACCGCTTCAGGCGTGGCCACGCCCTCCATCACTGTATAGGCCGCCTCATTGATCAGCGGCATCAGCACGCGGTTCGAAACAAACCCCGGCGCGTCATTCACCGCCACGGGCGTCTTTCCTAATCTCTTCGCAAGCTCCATCGTAGTTGCAAACGCAGCATCGTTCGTCTGCAGCGCCCGGATCACTTCCACCAGCACCATCATCGGCACCGGGTTCATGAAGTGCATTCCCACGAATCGTTCCGGCCGCTTGGTCATCGCCGCCAGCGTGGTGATCGCAATTGAAGAAGTATTGCTCGTTAGAATCACTTCCGGCCGCAGCAGCTTATCGGCCTCGGTCAGCACCGCCCGCTTGATCTCCAGCTTCTCCGGCACCGCTTCCACCACAAAATCCGCCGCCGCAACCGCGGCAAAATCCGTCACCGGCTTCAACCGAGCCAGCACCTGCGGCTTTTCCGCCTCCGTCAACTTCCCTTTTTTAACTTCGCGGTCCAGGTTCTTTCCGATGGTCTCCATCCCCCGCTGCAGAAAGCTCTCCTGCACGTCGCGCAGAATCACGTTGTAGCCCGCCCGCGCAAACACGTGCGCGATCCCGTTCCCCATCGTCCCCGCGCCCAGCACCGCCACCGTCTTGATCGATTCCAAACTCACGCATCCTCCAGTCAATTCGCAGCCGAGAGTCAAGGAAACACTACTTGGAGTGGTGGGTCAAGCCACAGGGAACCGCACAGAAGCTTTATGTCGCCTCCGCCAATACAAGCCAGGCAGCCAGCGCCGCGTATTTTTCGTCCTGCGTCCACGGAGACCCGAATCCAGCCCCAAGCTCCGTCAACCGCCGCAAAAGCCTGTCTCGCTTCGTCCGAAGCATCTTGACGCCACGCTCCAGCAACTCCCGCTCCCGCATACACGCCATCTCCACGCCGCAATCCCCACACGCGTGCCGCAGCGCCTCGCGGAAATGCTCTCCATCCGCCGTGTGGATCAATGCATGCGACAGCAAAATCTTCTCTAGCTCCGGCAGCGCCTTACCGGATGCCAGCAAAAGCGCCCCTCGCACCAACTCGTATCCTTTCTTCCCCAACTCCTCCTGTGTCGAACGAAGCGCGCCACCCGCAAGCCGCTTTGCCTCCAAGAGCGATCCCTCGACGAACGCGCGAGCCTTCTCCAGCGGCATTCTCTCCGCCGTGTGATACGGCTGCCTGAATTTGTAGATGAACGTCTCCACCAGATGAACCCGCTCGCGGCTCAGAACAATGGGCCCATCTTTTTCAAGGGAAACCGTCACGAGCGCACTCCATCCCGAATGCGCCCGGAAACCAACCGCAGCTCGCTTCATGGAAGCCTCCGCGGCAGAAGAAAGGGATATCTCAATCTATACTGCGCCAATGTAAATGGGTAGCCCGTTCCTTGGCCTCCGTCCGGCCCTCGATCTACATACTTATAAATTCAGCGGTCCGTGGCTTGTAGCGCCCGAAATAGTACCAGACGAAAGAAAACGGCACGATTGCCATCAGAAGATAGAGCCAGGGGCGATTCTCATATCGAAGCGACTGATAAACTGCCCACAACGCTCCGAGCGCGGCGCAGCCCCCGAGAATTCTCGGAAGCTGCGCGACCACAGGATTCCCCGCAAATAATGTCAATACGATCAGCATAGCAACGCAAAGGATCAGGTCTGTCATTATTGAATAAAAGAAAAGTTGAAATTTCAGGAAAGAAGCTTTCTCTTGATATTCGCTGTCGCTGGTTTCAAACGAGGGCGGTTTCCCCTCCACAATCTCTTTTATTGTCGCTACAGCCTTTCTTTGCGCTGGTTCGCCAACCAGAACCCGATAGTTCTGGCCTTGAAGCAAGGATTGCGACGCAATGCCATTCTCTCGCAAACTTGCCCGAACAAAATCTCGCTTCGCGGCGTCATTTCCCTCCCAAACGCATTTCAGCTCCTGTACTTCGGCTTCCTCAGCTTCTGCTGGCATCAAAAAGCCGGTCGGCACTTTGCTTTGCTCCGCACCGTAACCCGCCGACGTTTCCACCGGGATCGAGAAATCCACTTTCTCCGCTTCCAACAATTTGTAGAGTATTTCCCCCGCCGCAGGGCGATCTTTCGGCTGCACTCTTACGATAAACCCAAATCGCGGCTCCACGCCCCGGGCGACAGGATCAATCCCGCAGCCAACTGCTTCCCGTGTCGGCGTGTTTTCGTATGAAATCCCGGCTTGCTTTAGCTCAGCAAGCAATCGGCCGTGCAAGACGCTATCTTCCCCGCGCCACAACTCCGACAACGACTCCGCGTCCGGCCACAAAGGAGCGCTCCGCTCCTCCTCCGTCTCTTCCGCAGGTAGCTGATCCACCAGATCGACGAAACAGTCCGAACACCGCGTGAATCCCGGCCGATACTCTGCTTTGCATTTGGGACAGTACATAGATTACAGGCTATGCCGATGGCGGCGGTGACAGCCGAATGCGCATCGCCACGGGCAGGCGCCTCACCCCAGTCCGCTTTGAATACCGTTCGAAGTAGTACCAGACGAAAGAATAAGGAAGCAGCACAGCAACGACAAACCAGAATGGCCGAATCTCGTACCGGGCTGCTTGATAGAACAGCCAAAGAGCGCCCAAGTCGGCAGCCCCGCCGATTAGTGTTGCAATCACATCCAAGAGCGATCCCGATCGGACTTGCAGTTCGGGATAACCCAGGGCCAGAAATACGAGCAGAATGTCCACCGTCACAATCGCCCACAACAGTGAGAAACTTTGCACGCGCTCGTCAAGCCACGCATAACTGAGATCTCCGGGCAACGGTTTTTCGGGCACTGTATTTTCCAAAATCTGTCGAACGACTTCCTCTCCGCGGGCTTCATCCTGCGGCCGGATCATTATTCTGACCGGTCCGCCTTTCTCTGCCATCCGGCGCGTTGGAACGCCGACGCCGCCCAGGGAATCTTCGATAAACTTCAACTGGCATTCCTCTTCGCCCTTCCAGACTTCCACCGCGGCTGTCTCTGGATTCCAGTTCAGTGGCAGCTCCGCAGTGACCTCAGCCTCCTCTGCACTCAGTGGAATGCTCTCGGCTTCCGGGGCGGATTCGCCGGGTTCCTGCTCCAGGAGTCGCTCCAGAATCCGGCTGGCCGCGGGCATATCCGCGCTTCGGACACAAACCGCGAATCCAAATCGCGGCTCCCTGCGCACACCCAGTGCGTCGCCCGCCCCTTTGAACAAAACGTCGCGGGGAATGCCGACGGCGCCGATTTTTGCCTGCTCGAGTTCTTGCAGGAGTCTGTCTTGAAAAGCGGTGTTTTCGCCGCTCCAGAGGGCCGCAAACGCCTCCGGCGAATCGTAAACCGGCAAATCATCCACCAGTTCAACGTGGCAATCACTGCAGGTCTTGAAACCCTCGCGGTATTCCGTTTTGCAAACTGGACAGAACATAACGGGGCGAGTCTACTATGAAAGCCACCCGGATTTCACTCACTCCGGCGGCTCGCCTTCCACCACTTCCCGCACAATTTCTTTCGCTCGCGGGGCGTCTTGGGGAAGGGCGTAAAGTTTCGCCCGAGTTCCCTGCTCGTCCACGCGGCATTCGATTCCATTTTCGTGAAGCGCGGCAACCAGGAAATCACTCGGCTCGCCGGTATCCGTAGACCAGACAACTTCCGTCGCATCTTCCGGGTACCACTCCGCGTCTTCGCCCGCGCTCGGAGGCCCGGGAATCTCTTCGTCCGCACCGGTCACGCTCTCCGGGAGAATCGGAATGTCGGCGGTCGGTCGCGTCACGATCCCCGCCAATTGCTGTTCCGCGCCGCCCTCCGCGTATTCCGAGCCGTACGCCGCCTGCACGGCCTTTTCCGCCTTCTCGAACAACGAGAACGGAACTCCCACTTCGTATCCCGGATAGTTGTTCATATTAAACAGGTGGTCCCGGCGGAACACCGTCTTGTGCGGAATCCTGGCTTCCTCCAGAACTTCACAAAGCTCCGCGTGCACCCGCGCGTCTTCGCCTTTCCAGAAAGAACAGAACGGGTCTTCGTTTGGATCGCCTGTATTGGCAGGCGGCTGGCCGGCCAGCGCGTAGTGCGGCGGTTCGTTCACCAGCTCCACATCGCAATCGGCGCAGCGGGTAAAGCCGGGACGGTACTCAACATTGCATTGCGGACAAAACATGGCGTCCCGCAGTCTATCGCAAGCTGAGAAAAAATGTCAGCAACGCGATCGTTGCTTCAATATTTCGGCGTAACGCCCAGGTTGTAAAAAAGAAACGAGTACACGTCGGCTGCCAGCTCAATATTCTTCGTCGTGCTGCTCGCCGCATGCCCGGATTTCGTTTCAATTCGGATCAACACTGGATTTGCCGGACTCGCCGCCGCCTGTAGCGTCGCGGCATACTTGAACGAATGCGCCGGCACCACCCGGTCATCATGGTCGGCCGTGGTGATAAATGTCGCCGGGTATTTCATGCCCGGTTTGATGTTGTGCAGCGGCGAATATTTGTATATCGCTTTGAACTGCTCCTCATCGTCGCTCGATCCATAATCCGCCGCCCAGTTCCATCCAATCGTGAATTTCTGGAACCTCAGCATATCCATCACGCCCACCTGCGGCACGGCAACGTGAAACAGCTCTGGCCTCTGGTTCATTACCGCACCCACCAGCAAACCGCCATTCGACCCGCCGTTGATCGCCAGTTTTTCCCGCGAAGTGTATTTGTTCGCGATCAGCCATTCCGCCGCCGCAATAAAATCGTCGAATACATTCTGCTTTTTCAGTTTTGTTCCGGCATCATGCCACGCCTCGCCATATTCCCCGCCGCCGCGCAAATTCGCGGAAGCATACACAAATCCCTGCTCCAACAGCGCCAACCGCAGTGGGCTGAACGCCGGCGCCATCGTGATATTGAATCCGCCGTAGCCGTAAAGCAGCGTCGGATTCGCCCCATCCAGCTTCAACCCTTTTTTGTAGACCAGGAACATCGGAATCCGCGTCCCGTCCTTGCTCTTGTAAAACACTTGCTTCGTTTCGTAGTCCTCCGGCCGGAATCCGTGGACCTCCGCCATACGGTATGGGCTCGTCTTCCTGCTTGGCAGGTCATACCGGAAAACGCTCGGCGGATAATTAAACGACGTATACAAAAAGAACGCGTCCTTGTCCTGGCGATTGCCGCGGAATCCCGTGGCCGCGCCAGCTCCGGGCAGCTCAATTTCGTTCTCCAACTCTCCCGCCGGACTGTAAACGTAAACGTGGCTGGCCACATCCTTCAAATAAGTCGCAAAAAGTTTTCCGCCAAGCGACTCCACGTTGTCCAGCGAGTCCGCCTTCTCTGGAATCACTTCTTTCCACGGCGCCAGGGAGTTGGCTGGATCGTAAAGCATCAGCTTCCCTTTCGGCGCGTTCTGATCCGTCGCGATCAGGAATTTGCCGTCAAGATTGTCCACTACCACAAAGTAGTCGTCCCCAATCTCCGTCACGATTGGAGCAAACGCCTTTTCTTTTTTCGAGAGGTCGCGGAAATACAGCGCATTCCCCCGCTTCCCTTTGCCTCGGTCGGAGACCGTAAGAATCGCGAATCGCTCGTCGTTCGTCGTAGCCACCGACTGGAAGCGCTGCGGATTCTGCTTGTCCTCATAAATCAGTTCGTCGGCGGATTGCTCCGTTCCAAGCACGTGGAAATAGACTTTCTGAAATTCGTTCTTCGAGGAAAGCTCGTGCCCCTGCTCCGGCGCATCAAACCGGCTGTAGAAAAATCCATTTCCCGCCCAGCCAAACCCGGTGAACTTGATCCACTTCAAATCGTCCGTCAGCACTTTCTTCGTGGCGACCTCGATCACATGCCCTTCCTGCCAGTCGGATCCGCCCACCGATACTCCATACGCCGCATACCGGCCATCCTCGGAAACATTGAACGCGCCCAGTCGCGACGTTCCGTCCGCCGAGAATTTGTTGGGATCGAGCAGAACTTCCGGCGCTCCCTCCAGTCCCTTCTGCGCGTACAGCATGTTTTGATTCTGCAGCCCGTCGTTCTTCGTGAAAAAAAGGTAATCGCCTTTCCGGAACGGCGGCGTGTACTTCGGGAAATTAAATAGCTGCTCCAATCTGGCCTTCACCTGCATCCGGTAAGGAATCTTCTCCAGATACCCGAACGTGACCTTATTCTCCGCCTCCACCCACTTGGCCGTTTCCGCCGAGTTGTCGTCCTCCAGCCAGCGGTAGGGATCGGCAACTTTTACGCCATGATAGTCGTCCACCTGGTTGTCTTTCCGCGTCTGCGGATAATCAAAGCCCTGGCCGATCGCGATTGTCGAAAACAACAGGGTGGAAAAAACTGGCAGCAGGAAGCGCAGGTGCAGCGCCAGATGGCGAATGGTCATTGGTGATTCCCTTTCTTGGGAAATGCGCGGACAGTGCTTGCCAATCCTTGCAACATCAGACGGATGCAATCCACAAAAGTATACGGCCTTTTTCAGTCTCTATCTATCTGTAAAGGCTGGCCTTAAAACCTCTCCCGAGAGCCTCCGGGTGCCTGCGTCTTTTTGTACACACGCCTCGTATACAAGGTAGTATGAGCACACTGGCTTTTACCCTGACCGCTGTACCAGGACCGCTGCTCTTCGCGGGCTTCATGACCGACGACACTCAAGCCCTCGCCAACGGACTGCGCCAGCGCGACCCGGACCTGCTCGACCGCCTCATCGAGCAATACCAGCAGCGCCTCTATCGCTACCTGCTGTTTCTCACCGGCAATCCCTCTCTGGCAGAAGACCTCTTCCAGGAGACCTGGATCCGCGTGCTGGAGCGCGGCGGTCAGTACAACGGCAAATCCAAATTCGATTCCTGGCTCTTCGCTATCGCACGCAACCTGGTGATCGATGCTTCGCGCCGCAAGAAAATCTCAAGCCTCGAAGAGTTGGGTGACCCGGAAAGCAACACCCCTTACGATCCGCCGGACGAGCGCGCAGGTTCCATTCTGCAAATGCTGGTCAGCCGAGAGAACGAGCAAAGCGTACAGCTTTCACTCTTGAAAATTCCCGCCTACTACCGCGAAGTCCTGCTGCTGCGCTTCAGCGAAGAGTTGGGCCTCGAGGAAATCGCCGGCGTGATGGCCACGCCTGTTTCCACTGTGAAGTCGCGCCTCTACCGCGGCTTGGCTGCTCTGAAAACGGCCATGACAGAAGGTGCTGCATGAACGAAAACCTCCACGAACGCGCCCGCCAACTTCTTGCCGAATCCGTCGTCGAAGGATTGCGCCCCGCGGACCAATCATGGCTCCGCGAACATCTCGCCGCGTGCGACGCCTGCGCCCAGGCTGCGGCGACAACACGGAATATCCTGAACGCCCTACGCGCCGTGCCGGTCAGCGTTCCGCGCGATCTCGCCTCTCGCACCCAACTTCGCGTCCGTCTCCGGGCACAGCAAACTTCGCCTGCCGCAACCGGAAGCTTCTGGCTCTGGGCCGTCACTGCGGCAAGTTGGCTCCTCGGCGTCTTCAGCGCGCCGCTCGTCTGGCGCGGCTTCGCCTGGCTTGGCTCCAACTTCGGAGTACCCAAGCTGGCACTGGAATTTGGATTCGTTCTCTGGTGGGCGGTGCCGGCACTCGTCGCTGTCGGAGCGGTGTTGCACCAACGGGCTTTAAGCACGGGAACCAAGGGAATCTAGTTTTCGGTTTTTGCGCGGATTGCGCGGAGAGAGGAACATTGTATGTCGGACGCCTGGAACGAACGTTTACGCCTGATTCGCTTCCGCAGGAAGCGCGAGCGCTCCACCTTTCGTGAAGAGTTGCGCATTCTCCCCAAGTGGCTCGTCTGGACATGCGTCGGTCTTTACATCCTGGCACTCATCGTCGGCGTCGGCGTAAATGTCCACAACATTCAGACAAACGGTCCTATCTTCCCGGGCGATGATTCCCTGCGCAGTGAGCCGGGTTTGTCCTGCCTGGGCCTTGCAGGCGCCATCACGGGCGTGTCGGTCTTTCTTACCATCTTCATTCTCACGATGGGCTACGTCTATCGCGACGCCAAGCGCCGCGACATGCACGCGGGCCTTTGGACCTTGCTGGTTCTGATTTTGTCACCCGCCTACCTCTTCATCGGCTTGATCATCTATCTCCTAGTCCGCGAGCCTTTGCCCTACGCTTGCCCTCAGTGCGCAACCCCAGTCTCCGCGCGCTTCAATTTCTGCCCCGGTTGCAAATGCAATCTGCATCCCGCCTGCCCGCAATGCCAGCGCGAAGTCTCCGACAGCGACAAGTTCTGCCCTTACTGCGCCACCGAATTGGCCAAATCCAACCCCGCGCCGCAGGTGTGAACGGCATTCGTTGCCCTCCACAAAACTCGAAAACCTGTCATTCCGAACCCCGTTCGCCTTTTGAATGGGGCTCGGAATCTGCTGTTTCCTGGATTCCGCTCCTGTAGCTCAGGCCTTCAGGCCTAAGGTCTTTCCAAGCGCCTAGAAAATCCTATCTTGACATGCAACCATTTGGTTGCCTATTATCCTTCCCGTGAGGATGGACCGGGTTTTCAAAGCTCTCGCCGATCCCAACCGCCGCAAGTTGCTCGACCTCTTGCGCACGGACAACGGCCAGGTGCTTGGCGATCTCTCCAGGCACCTCGACATGAGCCGCCAGGCCGCCACCAAGCACCTGAAACTGCTGGAGGCCGCCAACCTGGTGGTCACCGTCTGGCGTGGACGCGAGAAACTCCACTACCTGAATCCCGTCCCGATTCACGAAATTTACGAGCGTTGGATTGGAAAGTTTGAACGTTCCCGGTTGCGGGCCTTGTACGACATAAAACAGGAGCTGGAGAAGGACCATGAAAAATAAATCTCAGTTCGTTTACGTCACTTATATTTCGTCGAGCGCGGAAAAAGTTTGGAACGCCCTGATGGATCCGGAAATGACCCGCAAATATTGGGGCCACCTGAACGTCTCCGATTGGAAAGTCGGCTCAGATTGGAAACACGAAGACGCCTCGACAGGCACGATCCGCCTGGTCGGCAAGGTCGTCGAATTCACGCCCCCGCGGCGCCTGGTGATCACCTGGGCCTTTCCTGCCGATGCGCAAAATCAGGAAAAGCATACGCGCGTCACGTTCGACATCGAAGCCGCCGGAAAAGCCGTGCGACTGAAAGTGACGCACGACGAACTCGAGCCCGGCTCGGAAATGGAAAAGGGCATCACTCGCGGTTGGCCCGTGGTCCTCTCCAATCTGAAGACCCTGCTCGAAACCAATCAGGCCATGGAAACAAAAGCGCTCTTCGAGCACGCCCACAAATAATGTGCAGGCTGAAGCGCACACCGGGTGCCCCACACGCCGCCTTTGCGTGCGGGTCTTGGGTGTTCTTTTCCAGACGATTCATTTCACAACTGTAGTCTAGTAACGCTCGACCCCAAGGGCAACGGCGTTGCCGCCGCCGAGGCACAATGCGGCGATGCCGCGCTTTAAATTGCGGCGCTGCAACTCATACAACAGAGTAACGAGAATCCGCGCGCCGGAGGCTCCGATCGGGTGACCGAGCGCAATGGCGCCGCCGTTCACGTTCACTTTTTCGGGATCAAGCTTCAGTTGCCGCGTCACGGCAATCGCCGCAACGGCAAAGGCTTCGTTCAACTCGATAAGTTCGACGTCCTTATCACGGTCCCAGCTAGTTTTGGTTAGTAGTTTTT
>DATLVJ010000039.1:0-7627 GCA_035577585.1 Candidatus Limnocylindrales bacterium | reverse complement strand
ACCGGAAACTCAGTCGCCCGTTCTTTTCGCGCACGCTTTTCCCCGCAACTTTCAAATACTCGTCCGGGTCCGGCACATCCCGCTCGCCGGGCGCCACCCAGTGCCCCACCACTCCCGGCCCAATCATGTCCGCAATAAATTCGTACTCTTTCCCGTTCCACGAAAACAGGATCGGACACGAACTTCCCCGCCGGTCGAGCTCGGCAATCTCCTGCGTTTTTCCGCTCGTCAAATTGATTTCATCCTGCGGCACGCCCGTCGGCCATAACAGCCGCACCACATCCACCGACCTTTCCTTCCCCAGTCCCACCAGCAACCCCGGCCCGTTCTGGCCGAGAAATCCGGAAGCTCCAGCAATTTCCCACTTTTGATAAAGGCCGCCAGCAAAAATCTCCAGCTTCGTCCCGATGCTGCTCTTATTGTCGTTCAGCGCCTTCAGATCAATCTGCATCCAGTGGTTCCTGTTAGCGCCGACGTTTTGCAGCACCAGAGTTTCGCCGCCCGCCTGGGTTACCACCAGATCCGGGCTCCCATCGTTCTTCAAATCGGCCACTGCTAGCGTGCGCGGCTCCTTCAGTTTCACTCCGTCGAGGTGCAGTTTCTTCGTCACGTCCGCCCAGCCTGCATCGCCAAGATTCCGCAGCACGCGAATCTCTCCACCTTCCGCTCTTTCTCCCAACGCCGCCAGATCCAGCCACCCGTCATTGTCGTAGTCCACCCAGGCAATTCCCGACCCTCGCTTCCACCCAAAATCCGGCAGCGCCACGCGTTCCAGCCGCTTCCCTTCTACGTTTCTCCACAATGAAATCCCCGGCGCGCCCGCGTGCGTGAACGCCAGATCCATCCATCCATCTTTGTTGAAATCAAACGCCACCACTCCCACCGCCGGTGGCAGCTTCTCTTTCGCAAAATCAATCGTGGGCAACTCTGCAAACTTTCCTTCGCGCGGATTCAGGTAAATCGCCGCGCCGCCCTCGCCGCCGGCCAGCACCAGATCAATCGCCCGGTCATTGTTGAAATCCGAGCTGACCACTCCTGCCGCCGTAGCAACAACCCCAAGGCCAGTCTCCTCCGAAACGTCCGTAAAGGTTGAATTCCCATTGTTCCGCCACAAAACGTTGCGCGCTTGTTTCCCTTCTGAAGGGCCAGCCCCAAATGTCAGATACAAATCCAGGTCTCCATCATGGTCGTAGTCCACAAAGTCCGGGGAGACGCATCCCCGGTTGCGATGAATTCCGACTTTTTCCGTGACATCCGCGAATTTTCCGCCACCTTCGTTGTGGAACAGCCGCACTCCGCCGACTTCGCAAACAGCCAGGTCCGTCTTCCCGTCGTTGTCAAAGTCGCCGGCCGCGCATCCGTAACCAGCGCCGACTGCACCCAACCCCGCTTTTTCTGTGACATCTTCAAATTGCCCGCCACCTAAATTGCGCAGCAGTTGGCTCTTTCCACTTCCCGTTCCCACCAAAAACAGATCCGTTTTCCCATCTCCGTCAATATCCAGAAAACAAGCGCCATTCTTGCCGGCCGCATCCTCCGAACTTTTTCCCGCACCGTTGGTCAGCTTTTGGAGCGGCGCAACTTCGTAGCGCACCGCAATCTCGGCTGGAACACTGGTCTCGCCTCCCGCCACAAACTCCGCGAGTGAAAACTTTCCCTGATCGCCGTAACCCGCTCCAAAGGGAATCCCCAGATGATCTGCCGTAATTTTCTGAAATCTCTTCATCCCCTCGCGCGCCGCTTCCGTGTCGCCCTTTCTCTGATAGGCGCGCGCCAAACCGAATTGGGCCGAGGCGTGATACGGCGAAAGCTTTAGCGCGGTCTGAAACGCCGGAACCGCCTGGTCATATTGCTGTAGCTGCGAATTCAAATAACCTTCGAAATAAAAGGCGTCCGGCTCCTCTGGCACAAGCTTCTCCACGCGCTGGAACGCCGCAATCGCCTTCGCCGGATCGCCTGCGTCCTTGTACACAAGCCCCAGGTTGTACCAGGAGCGCGGATTGTCCGGCGATTTTTCCGTCGCTTCTTGCAGCGCCGCTCGCGCCGGCTCGATCTTCTGTTGCGCCAGAAACGCGATTCCCAGATTCATTCTTGCCAACACAAATTCCGGATCGGCTGCCAGCGATTGCTCAAAATATTTCTGCGCCTCCGCGGCCTTCCCCTGATTCAGGTACGCCACACCCAAAGTGTTCAGCCGAAGCGCATCTCCAGCCGGCGATTTCTTCTGGCTGCTCGGCGTCGCTGGCGCGCTCAAATTCGCAGTCTGAACACCGCGGTGCGCCGCGAAAATCCCAAATGTTGGCAGCAGCAACACCACCAGCCCAGCGATCCAGAACCCTCGCCGCGAACCCCAGTGCCTGACTTTCATTCGGGAAAATTCCTTCCGGTCGCGCCACCCGTGAAATACCAACTAGCTTTCATGCTCCGTCCGATTCTCTTGGCTGCCAACCTTATCGTCAACCGATTTTATAGCGGATTTCCGCTCGCTGCTCCCGCTCGCCTTGACCAATCCGGATCGCCCCATTACCTTTCTTTCGTAGCCCATGGCCCAACCCTTTTATTCCTCCATCGCCGAAACCCTGGAACAATTTCGCCGCAAGGAAATTTCTCCCGTCGAACTCATTGCCGCACACCTTGACCGCATCGCACAGATCCAGCCTAAACTGAATCCTTTCGTCCACATTGATGCCGAATCCGCCCGCGCCCGGGCCCGCGACTCTGAATCCCGCTTGGCGCGCGGAGAAACTCTTCGCCCCCTCGAAGGAATTCCCCTCACCGTAAAATCCTCCCTTGATGTCGCCGGCTGGCCCTGCCCTGCGGGCTCTCTTCTCCGCAAGGATTACATTCCCGCTACCAATGCAACCCTCGTTTCTCGCCTGGAAAACGCCGGCGCGATCCTCCTCGGTAACACCAACACGCCCGAATTCCTGATGGCCTACGAGACCGACAACCGCTTGAGCGGCAAAACCTCCAACCCGTGGAATCCCGATTATTCCGCTGGCGGCTCCAGCGGTGGTGAAGCCGCGGCCATCGCTTCCGGCTGCTCGATAGGCGGGGTCGGCAGCGACGGCGGTGGCTCGATCCGCACCCCCGCTCACTTCTGCGGCATCTGCGGACTGAAGCCCACCCCCGGCCGCATTCCGGCTACGGGACACTTTCCTCCCGGGGCCGGAGCCTTCGGCTGGATCGGCGTCGTCGGTCCGATGGCACGCACCGTCGGTGACCTGCGTGCTCTCTTCGCAGTTATGGCTGGCCCGGATCCAGGCGACGCGCTTTCCACGCCAATTCCCGTGCGTGAAATTGCCTCCGCCGATCTCCGCGGCATCCGTATCGGCATTCTCGAAAATCCCGAGCTTGGGCGGCCAACGCCGGAAACACTTTCCACTCTGCGGCGCGCAACGCAAATTCTCTGCGATCTGAATCACCGCGTCGAACCATTCAAATTGGAAAAAATGGATCAGGCTCTTGAACTTTGGTGGTTTTTCTTTGGCCCGGTAATCGCCGATTTGTTTCGCCAATCCACGACGGGAAGAGAATCCGATCTCAGCCCAATGTTTTCCGGGTATCTCGAAGTAGCGCTAGCCGAACCGAAAGTTACTCTCGAGTCCTTCCAGAAAGCCTGCGTGGACCGCGACCTGGTCCGCGCATCGCTCCTCCGCCAACTCTGCGATGTCCCTATTCTTCTCTCCGCAGTTTCCACGGCTCCGGCATTTAAACACGGCGACGGCAACTACAGGTCTGGCGATCCGTACAACTACCGCGACACCATGCGTTTCTGCCAGTGGCTCAATCTCGCCGGCTTCCCAGGCCTTTCTCTTCCCATGGGCCAATCCTCTGAGGGCCTCCCCATCAACATTCAGCTAATCGCCCGTCCCTACGAAGAAGAACTCCTCCTAGCCGTAGCTGCCCAACTCGAAAAAGCCCGCGGCCCCTGGGAATCTCCGCCTCTCTAATCCCCTTCTGTCTCCGTGTCCTCTGTGGCCCCTCTGTGAACTCTGTGTTGAACTCTTCTCCTCCTCTTAATTTTTCTCCTGCGTCAACTCCGGACTCGAAATCGTCTTGTCACTCCACTTCTCGCGGTCCTTATCCAAATCCGCATCCATCAGTTTCTTCGCGCTCGCAAACTCCGCCAGCGCCTCTTCTTTCCGTCCCAGTTTCATTAGCAATTGCCCGCGCAAATAGTGCGCCTTATCGCTTCCCGGCACCACCCTCAGCGTCTCCTCAACCGCCTTCAATCCCTCCGCAAACTTTCCCTGCTTCTGATAAATCTTGGCCAAGCCGAACCACGCCCCCGCACGCCGCGGATCGCGTTTCAACGCCTCCCGGTACGCCAGAACCGCCTCCTCATCCCGCTGCTTTTGGGCGTAAATCTTCGCCAATTGGTAGTAATTGTCCGCCAACTCGGGATCGATCCGGCTGTCCTGTAAGAATTCCGTCTCCGCGTTCGCAGCGTCCCCGGTCTCGACAAACGCGATCCCCAAATTAAAGTGCAAAAACGGCAATTCCGGATTCGCTGATTCTGCCTTCCGCAATTCCGCAAATGCCGCGTCGTACTCCTGGTGTTGCAGGTACGCCTTCCCCAGAATCAGGTGAAATTCCGGCGTGCCTTCTCCCACTTCCAGCATCCGCTTCATCGCCCGCTCATCCAGCTCTTTTTTCCCAGACTTGTTCGCCGCAATTCCCAACACGTAGAGATACATCACGTCGCTAGATCGTTCCTGCCACAAAGGTTCCAGAGTCTCTGTCGCTTCTAGAAATCGGTCCGTAAACACCTGGCAGATTCCCAACAGGTAGCGCGCCTGCGCCGAACGTGGCTCCTCGCGCAACACCGATTGCAGTGGCGCAATCGCATCGGCGTAGTTCCCGCGGCGAAACTCCACCAACCCGATATCCAGCCGCACGCCCGCCAGTTTGGGCGACAACCTTTCCGCGCGTTTCAGATTTTTCAGCGCCGCGTCCCAATTCTTCCGGCGCATCTCGATCACACCAAGATTGGCGTACGCGCCCCCCGAATTCGGATCCGCGGCCAGCACATTCCGAAACGCCTTCTCCGCCGAATCCAGATTTCCGCTCTGCAACGCCGCTTGTCCCCGAGTGAACCACTCCTTGGTGTCATTCGACTGTGCCGCTGCTTGTGCGGCGGTCTCCGCGCGCAAGGATTCACGCGACGAGCCGTATAGTTTACCGCCGCAAACTCCCGCAACAACCAAGAAAAGGATCCTTCGAATTGTCAGAAATCGTCGCATCGCATCACAGTCTCCGCTATTCTCCCGTCCGCGTTCAACCACTGGAACGCCTCTTGAAGCGAAACGCGCTTCCCGGCACTCTCCATTTTATCCTTGACACGGGCATCATCTTCCTTTATTAATCCGATTTAATAGCTGGTTTGCGGGTGCTTTGCGGTCGGGTCGAGGACCGGGGGAATTCTTGAAAATTGCTGGTTTTCTGCGCCGCGCGCCGTCGCCCCGCGCTGGCCGACGCATGTTCATCCTCCCCCACTGTCTGGAATTCTCGAAAGTTCAATCTTGTGGAGGTCTCATCGTGAAGAGCCACTGTCTGAATCCAAAGTTGTCCAATCTCCCACCTTTTCTGGTCGGACTCGCCCTGTTGGCCCTCCTGCTTATTACTTCTCCGGCCGGCGCGCAAACCAACGGCTTAATCAGCGGCACGGTCACCGACAAAACCGGCGCCGCCGTCGTCGGCGCAAAGGTCGTCCTTGCGAGCACCGGTGGCAACTTGACGCGCACGACGGAAACCAATGGGGAGGGCGTCTATGTCGCCTCCGCACTCCCCTCGGGAACCTACAACATCACTGTCACCGCAAAAGGTTTCCAGAGGTTTGAAGCCAGGGGAGTTGTTCTGGAAGTCGCGCAAAAGGCCCGGGTGGATGTAACTCTCACCGTCGGCGCCATCAACGAGGAAGTTCTCGTCTCCGGCGAAAACGTCGCCCAGGTGGACACCCAATCCTCCGAAATCGGCAGCACCATCACCGGCAAACAGGTTCAACAACTTGAACTAAACGGCCGCAACTTTACGCAGCTCATCACTCTGGCCCCGGGCGTGGTTAATCAGACCGGCCAGGATGAAGGTGTCGTGGGTATCGCCGGAAACACGGTCTACAGCATTAACGGCGGCCGGGGCGAATACAACAATTGGGAAATCGACGGTGGCGACAACATGGACAACGGCTCCAACACCAGCTTGAACGTTTACCCCAATCTGGAAGCCATCGCCGAGTTCAAGGTTCTAACCTCCAACTATGGTGCCCAGTACGGCAAAAACGGCTCCGGCACGGTTGAGGTCGAGACCAAATCCGGCACTCAGCAGTTCCACGGCAGCGCCTTCTACTACGGCCGCAACGATTTCTTCAACGCCAATTCCTGGCAGAACAGCGGCCAGGGCGTCGCCCGTCCCAGCTATAAGAAGCACGACTGGGGGTACACCGTCGGCGGCCCGGTTTTTATTCCCCACCTCTACAACAACGATAAAAAGAAAACTTTCTTCTTCTGGTCGCAGGAGTGGCGGCGCGAAATCCAGCCCGGCGACACCATCAGCCAGGTCGTGCCCTCCGAGGCTGAACGCGGCGGCGATTTCAACGACGTTTGTCCCGTCTACACCGGAGCGGCGTTTGACACAACCGCCTTCCCAGACTGCCCATCGCAGCCCAATTCCGCCGGAACCCCTTTTCTGAACAACACTGTGCCAACTTCGTTTTCCTCGACTTCCGCAGCCCTCTTGGGTCTTATCCCACATGCCAATAATTTCGCCGGCGTGAACGGTAGCTATCAGAGCGGGCAGGCTGCCGGAAATGCCTTGCCCTCGTATGTTGCCAATCCCAGCTATCCCACGCACTGGCGCGAAGAGTTGATCCGCGTTGACCACAACCTGACGGAGAATCAGCGCCTCACCTTCCGCTACATCCACGACACCTGGGGCACCATCAACCAGGGTCCACTCTGGGGGCAGTACAACAATACCTTCGACAACACCAACACCAACTTCACCGGCCCCACTACCAGTTTCGTTGCCCGGCTCACTTCCAACTTCACTCCATCCCTTCTAAACGAATTTGTCGCCAGCTATACCGATGACCACATTTTTCTGAGCAACATCAACAGCGCCGTAAACATCCCCCAGGGCGGCATCGATCTCGTCCCGCTTTTCGCGAACGGCCTCGGCAACAAGATTCCGGCGTTCTCGATTGGCGCCACCAATGGTGTTGCTCTTGGCGGCGGCTTTGACGTGGACACAGGTTACTTCCCGTGGAAAAACGCCAACCCCACCTACTCCTATCGCGATACCGTCACCAAGATCGTCCGAAACCACACACTGTTCTTCGGCGCCTATTTTGTTGCCGCCCAGAAGAATCAGTCCTCTTCACTTGATGTGCAGGGGCAGCTCACCTTCACCAACAACAGCCAGTTCACCACCGGGAATCCCTTCGCTGACATGCTCGTAAGCTCTGTCGGAGGTTACGCTCAGGACCAGAAGAATATTTACTATTACGACCGCTACAAAATCCTTGAGCCTTTCTTCCAAGACGACTGGCGCGTCAGCAGAAAACTTACCCTGAATCTCGGCTTGCGCTGGAGCATCTATGGCCGTTACCAGGAAAAGCAAAATCAGG
>DATLVJ010000038.1:0-9354 GCA_035577585.1 Candidatus Limnocylindrales bacterium | reverse complement strand
CAAGCGGCGGCGGATGCGAAGGCGACAGCGGCTCTGCCGGCGGAGACTCCGAGGAAGGTGCAGGCGTTTGAGAACCTGGTGCGAATGATCGGGAGCAATGCGGCGATGGTGCTGGGGGCTTATGCGGATCCGCGGACAGGCGAGCCGGTGATTGATCCGGAGGCGGCGCGGGAGTTGATTGACATGCTGGATGCGCTGCATGTGAAGACCAAGGGAAACCTGGCGCCGGATGAGGATTCGATGCTGCTGGATCTGCTGGGGAAGTTGAAGATGACGTATTTGGAGATCAGCAAAGCGATGGCGGCGCAGATGGCGCAGGCACAGGGAGCGTTGAAGGGGGAGAGGAAGAAGTAATCGTTCAACGCGAATGAACTTTGAGTTGTGGATTGGTTTTGGTTGAGGTCTTTCGGGACGCAAAAGGCGTGTCCCTCAGGATGACAGGTTTTTTGGTTTGGGATCCCAAGAGCTGCGAAAGTGGCGCTTGGGATTTTTTGTTTTTTGGGAAAGAAAAAGAAGGAGTTCACACAGAGGACACAGAGGCGCCACAGAGTGCACAGAGTTAAGAGGTCGGAAGAATAGAGGAGACAGAGCGGCCCGCCACGGTCGGCGGGCCCTACAAAGGCGAGATTCTATGCGGGTTGGTTACAATGGGGGATATGGCGAACGAGCGTTTGCGGGTGACGGTGCTGGGGTCAGGGACGTCGATGGGCGTGCCGACGTTGGGGTGCCATTGCGCGGTGTGCGAGTCGGCGGATGCGCGCGATAAGAGGTTACGGCCTTCGCTCCTGCTTTCGCGGGGCGAGCAGAATGTGGTGATCGATACGACGCCAGATTTTCGGACGCAGGCGTTGCGCGCGGGAATCGACCGGTTGGATGCGGTGATTCTGACCCACGGGCACGCGGATCACATTCTGGGATTTGACGATTTGCGGCCGTACAACTTCAAGCAACGGGCGGCGATGCCGGTGTATGGGAGCGAAGAGACATTTCGCGTGATTCGGCGGGCGTTCGCGTACGTGTTTGACGAGAAGCCGACGTTGAGCAGCATTCCGAGCGTGAAATTGCATGTGGTGAAGGGGCCGTTTGAAGTGATGGGCGTGCGATTTATACCGGTGCCGCTGGTGCATGGAGAGATGGAGGTGCTGGGATTCCGGTTTGGGCGGGCGGCGTATCTGACGGATTTCAGCCGGTTGCCGGAGGCGAGCGCGGCGCTGTTGGAGGGATTGGACGATTTGATATTGGATGCGCTGCGGGATGTGCCGCATCCGATGCATATGACGGTGGAGCAATCGCTGGCGCTGATCGATAAGTTGAAGCCGAAGCGGGCTTGGTTTACGCATATCGCGCATGAGTTGGGGCATGCGGCGACGAATGAGAGATTGCGGAAGGCGGGGTATCCGCAGGTGCAGCTGGCGTATGACGGATTGACGTTTGAGGTGGAGACGGAGGCGCGGGCGGTGGAGGCGCGGGCGGCAGGTGGATTGCGAGTGTTTAGTTCGGGAGAGGAGTGGGCTGCGGTGTTTGGGGAAGAAAGAGCCAGAGGGGACTTAACGCAGAGTTCGCAGAAGAAGAGCGCAGAGTTCGCTGAGAAGAGCGGGCGCGCCTTCGCCGCGAAAAGCGCGGCTTCGGCGAGTGGCAGTGTGATTGCGATTGGGAATTTTGATGGAATTCATTTGGGGCACCAGAGGCTGCTGCAGCATTGCATTGGTTTGGGGAGGGAGAGCGGGGCGGTGGCGACGGCACTGACGTTTGAGCCGCTGCCGCAGAAGGTGCTGCGGCCGGAGTCGGCGCCGCTCCGGATTTCGACGAACGAGCAGAGGCTGGACTGGTTTGGGGCGCTGGGGATGGAGGCGGCGGTGGTGCTGCCGTTTACAAGGGAGTTGTCGCAACTGGCGCCAGAGGAATTTGTTGACGAGATTCTGGTGGGGCAACTTCAGGTGCGGGCAGTGGTGGTGGGAGATAATTTTCGGTTTGGGCACAAGCAGGCCGGGGACGTTAAGTTTCTGCGGGAATTGGGAATGCGGGATGGGTTTGACGTGATTGTGCACGAGCCGGTTGTGGTGGACGGCAAGATCGTGTCGAGCACGATGGTGCGGAAATTAATTGCGGAGGGCGACGTGACGCGGGCGGCGCGGATGCTGGGGCGGGCGTTTGCGTTGACGGGCGAAGTGGTGGCGGGGACGGGGACGGGACGGAAGTTTACGTTTCCTACTTTGAATTTGCGGGCGGAGCAGGAGTTGCTGCCGGCGCGGGGCGTGTATATTACGCGGACAGTGATGGAGGGAGAGCCGAGCAGTCACCGGAGCGTGACGAATGTGGGGATGCGACCAACGTTTGATGGAACGGGGCTGACAGTGGAAACGCACCTGCTGGATTATTCGGGGAATTTTTCGCCGAAGAGGATTGAGGTGCGGTTCTGGAAGAAATTGCGGGAGGAGAAAAAGTTTGCGGGAGCGGAAGAGTTGAAGGCGCAAATTGCGAAGGATATTGCGCGGGCGAATGGGTTTTTTGCGAGGTTGCGGCGGGAGATGGGGAAGAGGTTGGCGGGGGCACGGGAGTGAAGAGGAAGAATACGCCACAGAGGACACGGAGAGGACTGAGATGAGAGACCCGAGAGCACAGGCAAGAGTGCCTGTGCCACAGCGAGGCGTCACACTTAATTGTTAATGCATATGATATATTCTTAGTCGATACTCTTCGAAAATCGATGCTATGACATTTTACTCAAGGAATCTTCCTCATTGGCATCCCGAGGGAGCGTGCATTTTTCTTACTTGGCGACTGTACGGCACCCTGCCAAGTGGCACAGTCACTCCTGACTGTGCACCTGCCTCCCAGAGCACAGGACCTTCAAAGCGAAACAAGAATGAAGATAGTGAGACGGCCGGAGCGCGGTTTAAGCGACTCGATCTGCAGCTTGACCGGGCGAAAATCGGCCCCAGGTGGCTTGCGGATTCGAGAATTGCAAGGTGCGTCGAGGATGCGATGGTTCGCGTTGAGAAAGCCCTCGCGCAATATCTTCTGCACGCGTACGTTGTCATGCCAAACCATGTTCATTTACTCCTTACACCGCGCCTCCCACTGAGCAGGATTATGCGCGGAATTAAGGGGGTTAGTGCCCGTGATGCGAATCGGATTCTCGGAAGACCTGGAAAGGTATTTTGGCAAGACGAGTCGTATGACCATTGGGTGAGGGACGAAGCGGAGTTTGGGAAGATTCGTTTTTATATTGAGTACAACCCGGTGAGGGCGGGATTGGTGAAGCAGCCGGAAGATTGGAAGTGGTCGAGCGTGTCGTCTTTGAGTCGAATGCCGGGAATATCTACACCTGAATAAGCAAGCGGTTGCCTATCTCGCGCCAACCTTGGCGCGGCTCCAGTGATCACAGGCAGGAGTGCCTGTGCCACTAGAGTTTGAAGAGTTCGCGGAGGCGTTTGGTTTGCTGCCGGGAGACGGGGATTTCGGAGGATTTTTTGTCGTTCATTTTGAGCATGAAGCTGGATTTGAACCAGGGAACGACTTCGCGGATGTGGTGGATGTTGACGAGAAAGGAGCGGTGAGGGCGCCAGAAGGAGTCGGAGTCGAGTGTGGCGTGGAGTTCCTCGAGGGTGCGGTAGTTGGAGGAGCCTTCGAGGTCTTTGGCGGTGACGGAGATCAGGCCGCCTTCGATGGAAGCGAAGATGAGGTCTTCGGCGTCGACGAGTAGCATGCGCTGCTGGGAGCGGATGAGGATTTTGGACGGTTGGGTGGAGTTGGATTTTGGGGCGGAGAGCTGTGAGACCAGTTTCTCGAGGCGTTCGGTGGTGCTGGTGTGAGCTTCGATTTCTTTTTTTGCCTTGGAGATGGCTTTGGAGAGGCGAGCCTTGTCGAAGGGTTTTAATACATAGTCGACGGCGTTTACGTCAAATGCTTGGACGGCGTAGTGGTCGAAGGCGGTGGCGAAGACCACGTGGGGGACTTTGAGTTTGCGCTCAACGAGTTTTTGGAGGACGCCGAAGCCGTCGAGGCCGGGCATCTGGACGTCGAGGAAGACCAGGTCGGGGTTGTGTTCCTTGATGAGGTTGACTGCTTCGAGGCCGTTTTTGCCTTGGCCGATGAGGGAGATTTCGGGGAAGGCTTTTAAGAGAAAGGCCAGTTCTTCGCGGGCGGGCTTTTCGTCGTCGACGATGATTGTGTTGATGGGCATTGGGTGAAAGGAAAGTATACAGTGGCCGGTGGACGGCGACCAGTAAGGAGGGGTGACTGGTGGTTGGTGACTGGTGACTGGTAGAAAAAGGAGTGCTGATTGAAATGCGGGTGTCAAGACGCACAAGCTGAGGTCCTTCGGCTATCCTTTTCGAATAGCCTCAGGATGACAGGCTTCATTTAGAATTCGAGGGTGCGCACACGGGAAGATTTGCGGTGGGGATCACATCGTGAAAGCGGCAGCAAAGCTGCCCTTCGGGAAGACTCAGGGCAGGCCGCACTCCAAAGGGGGATACGTGGCTAGAGCGGGCAAGGGGACAGCGAGGATATTGAGTAGCGAGATGATTTATCAGGGGCGGGTGTTTGGGTTGCGGCGGGATGAGGTGGTGGAGCCGAGCGGAGTGCGAGCCACGCGGGAGGTGATTACGCATCCGGGGTCGGTAGTGGTGCTGCCAGTACTACCAGATGGGCGGATCGTGATGATCCGGCAGTATCGGCATGCGACGCGACAGTATTTGTGGGAGCTGGTGGCTGGGAGGAAGGAGCCGGAGGAGACACCGAAGCAAGGGGCGGCGCGGGAGCTGCTGGAGGAGACGGGATACCGTGCGAAGCGGTTCAAGGTTTTCCTGGATGTGTTCCCTACCCCGGGTTTCCTGGAGGAGAGGATGTATTTGTTGCTCGCCGAGGGGCTGACAGCTGGGGAGGCTCAGCCGGAGGAGGATGAAAAGATCGAGGTGCGGGCTTACCGGGTGAATGAGCTGAAAAAGATGATCAAAAGCGGGCGGTTGCGGGATGCAAAGTCAATTGCCGGGATTTTATATTACCTTGCTTTTTTAATGTAGGCTTCCCTGCCCCGAGGAGTTGAACCGATTGAAAGCAGTATAAATATGCACAAGGATGTAAGAAAGTTGTGAGTGTACGCTTGACTGGGCATTCCATTTTGATACACTCCGCGCAATTCGTGCTCATGGCGGCGTCTAGGTTTTCCGCCCCCAGAGTCACCGTCCAAAGGAGACACGAAGTGCAAGGAACAGTAAAGTGGTTCAATAATTCGAAAGGATACGGATTCATAGGCCGGGAGGATGGGCCCGATGTATTCGTACACTATTCGGCAATCACCGGAGATGGTTACCGGAGCTTGCAGGAGGGTGATCCGGTCGAATTCGAGATAGTACAGGGACCCAAAGGACCGCAGGCGTCCGAGGTAAAAAAAAGCGCCTGAGAGAGAATTTGGATCTGAAATGGACGGCGGGGGCGAGAGCTTCCGCCGTTTTTATTTGGCGGAAGAGTAGAAGAGGTAAGGAAAGAGTTCACACAGAGGGCACAGAGAAAGAACACAGAGTACGCAGAGGAAGGCGCCCCAGGAAGGCGGCCTAAAGCCGCCCTACATTGGCGGAGCGGAGAGGAATATAATCGCGGTATGGACAACAAACAGATTGCACGGATATTGCGTGAGACGGCTTCGCTTTTGCAGATTGATGGGGCGATCATCGGGCGCTACCGGAGCTATGAGAAGGCGGCGGAATTGATCGACAGCTTGCCGGAATCGGTGGAGCAACTGGTGAAGACGCCGGAGAAGTTGACGGAGTTGCCGGGGATCGGCGACAGGATGGTGGAGCATCTGGAGGAGATCGTAAAGACCGGCGATTACGCGCTGCGGAAGAAATTGCTGAAGAAATATCCGGAGACGATTTTGCAGTTGCTGGATCTGCAGTCGCTGGGGCCGAAGAAGGTGGCGTTTTTGTGGAGCGAGTTCAAGGCGGGCAGCGTAGCGGACGTGGAGAAACTTGCGAAGGAAGGCAAGCTGCGGGACTTGGCGGGATTTGGAGAGAAGAGCGAGCAGAATATTTTGAAGGCGGTGGAGGTCTTCAAGAAATCATCGGGGAGATTTTTGATCAGCCGCGGAGAAGAGGCGGCGCTGGCGATTATGGCGCATATCCAGAAGGCGGGAAAGGGCGTGGAGAGTGTGACGCCGGCTGGGTCGCTGCGGAGGGGGAAAGAGACCGTGGGAGACCTGGATTTGCTGGTGACGCTGGCAGCGGGGCACACGAAACAGAAGGAAGTGGACGCGCTGGCGGCGCATATTTTGAAGTTTCCGGGGATCGACCAGACATTGGCGCATGGCGAGAACAAGGTGAGTTTTACATTGCAGGACGGATTGCAGGTGGATGTGCGGATGCTGGAGAAGGAGAATTTTGGGGCGGCATTGCTGTATTTTACGGGGTCGAAAGAGCACAACGTGGCTTTGCGCGGGCGGGCGAATGATATGGGGTTCACGTTGAATGAGTATGAGTTGGCGACATTGGAGGAAGAGGAAGAAGAAAAGGGCAAACCCAAGAGCACCGCCAAGAATGGCGGTGCCACAAAAGGCAGGCGGGTGGCGGGGAGGACGGAAGAGGAGATTTACGCGAAGTTGAAGATGGAGTTTGTGCCGCCGGAGTTGCGGGAGAACACCGGGGAAATTGCGGTGGCGGAAAAATATGAGCTGCCGAAGCTGATTGCGCTGAAGGACATCAAGGGCGACCTGCAGATGCATACGACGGCGAGCGACGGGAAGAATTCGATCGAGGAGATGGCCGCGGCGGCGCGGGAATTGGGACACGAGTACATTGCGATTACGGATCACTCAAAAGCGGTGACGGTGGCGAACGGGTTGACGGAAAAGCGGATGGCGGAACACATCAAGAAATTGCGGGCCGCGGATGCGAAGGGGCTGGGGATACGGGTGCTGGCGGGGTCGGAAGTGGATATTTTGAAGGACGGGTCGCTGGATTATTCGGACGAGATTCTGGCGCAACTGGATGTGGTGGTGTGCTCGGTTCATTCGTATTTTAATTTGGAGCGGGCGGCGATGACGGAACGGATGCTGGCGGCGATTGAGAACCCGTATTGCCAGATTATCGGGCACCCGACGGGGCGGGTGCTGTTGAAGAGGGATCCGATCGATTACGACATGGAAAAGGTGCTGGATGCGTGTGCGAAGCATGGAGTGGCGATGGAGTGTAATTCGTACCCGGACCGGCTGGATTTGAAAGAGGTGTATTTGCGGATGTGCAAGGAACGCGGGGTGAAGGTGGTGATTTCGACGGATTCGCATGTGGCGGCGAACTTGAGTTTTATCCGGTATGGGGTGGTGATGGCTCGGCGCGGGTGGTTGGAGAAGAAGGATGTGATAAATACGTTGCCGACGAAGGAGTTCTTGCGGGCTTTGCGGGGGAAGGCGGGGGATCGGAAGAAGGCGGCTAAGAAGTAGGAGAAGAGAAGGGCTTTACCGCAGAGTTAGCAGAGGGGCCGCAGAGGACGCGGATAAGAGGAAGAGCGGAGAGTGAGTGGCGTTAGGACATAAGCGCCTGAATTTGACATGAGGTAGATACGTGAATCCGGTGACAGGCGCCATTGTCAGGCAAAAGAGCAAGCGGGTGATTCTTGTAGTATTTGCGCTCGGTTATTTGGCCATTGATTGCTGGTTGTACGAGTTCAGCGGACTTAGCATTTGGGATGCAATTCTGCTCGACGTCCCGATAACAGTCATTTTCTTCTTGCTCGGGGCCGGGGTGTATTGGTTGGCGTCGCAGGGTGATGGGGCTGCTGACACTTGAGCGAGATTCGCTCTAAGGGGTTACCGGGGTCAGCATAGTCAACCCGGGATGAGGTTGAAAACCATGGAACATTTTGGGCGGGGAATGCGTTTCTGGCTATAGGACGGGCGCGGAGGCCTAAATATGAAGGCATTGGAGCACCGGATGGGGATGCGGACGGCTGGCATAGTGTTGGCAGTGGCCTTGTTGGGGGGCGGAATGCTGCTGGCGCCGGTTGCGGTGCGGGCGGAGGAGGTGGCGAAGACGTTTACAGTGTCGGGGCACGCGCATGTGAAGGTGCAGACGGATGATGGGTCGGTGCGGGTTTCGACAGGAGACATCAAGCAGGTGGAGATCCGGGTGGAGTACACGGGTTACAAGCTGGACCGGGATTTGCAGGTGAGCACCTCGCAGAATGGGGATTCGGTGGAAGTGATCGCGAAGACGCACGGCGGCAACTGGCTTAATTTCGGAGTGCGGCATTCGAGCCTCAGGGTGGAAGTGCACATGCCGAAGGATGCGGACCTGGAAGTGACGTCTGGCGACGGTTCGGTGGAAGCGGATTCGATTACCGGGAACCTGGACGTGAAGACGGGCGACGGGCATATTTCCGTGCAGGGAGCGAGGGGGAATATCCGGTTGCACACGGGCGACGGGCACATCGAGGGACGTGCGCTGGATGGCCGTGCGGATATTACTACCGGGGATGGGCACGTGAACGTGGAAGGGCGGTTTGATGCGCTGACGATCAGGACTGGGGATGGGAGTGTGACGGCGCGGGCTGGGAAGGGATCGACGGTGGCGGCACCGTGGAATATTCACACAGGGGACGGAAGCGTGGACCTGGATTTACCCGGGGAGATGCAGGCGAACCTGGATGCGAGTACGCATGATGGGCGCATCAGCCTGGGGATACCGGTGATGGTAGAGGGGACGTTTAGTTCGACGAAGATATTGGGGAAGATGAATGGCGGCGGGCAGACGATCGTGGTGCGGACTGGGGATGGGTCGATACATTTGAATAAGAGCTGAGGGGAGAGGAAGTAATCAGTCTACAGTCTACAGTCGACAGTTTTCAGATAAGAGCCGGCGATGAGCGGATAACAGCGTGCAGATATCGGAAATCGCGGGGCGGCACAGCTTTGGCTGTGCCGCTTTTTGTTTTTCTGAAGGGACTTAACGCAGAGAGCGCTGAGGTCGGCGCGCAGAGATCGCAGAGAGGAGCGCAAAATTGGGAATTTGAAAGGGCGTGGAGGTTGAGGTCCTTCGCGTCCCGATCGGAATCGGGACACTCAGGATGACAAGTTTTCATAGGGTGTGGAGTGGGGTGGGTAATAGGAAGGAAGTGCTAGGACTGGGGTGCAGAGTGTTGGAGTTGGATGGCAGGTGTGTCAACCCAGAGCGACAAATGTACAGGGGATGAATCGTTAAGTGGTTGAAAAGGAAGAGATGGAAAGTGGGCAGTGGTTTGCAGGGTATAGGGGTGTTTGGAGGGTAGACCTGTGATGGTTGTGTTTCTAGGCTTTGCGGTGTTTGGGTTGTTTGTGTTTTCGGTGGTGAGTTCGTATTTGTCGGAGCGGCGTCGGTCCTG
>DATLVJ010000037.1:0-3883 GCA_035577585.1 Candidatus Limnocylindrales bacterium | reverse complement strand
GCAAGTGTTCGGAGTGATGGCCGCGCGCAAGGCTTGCGCATCGCCGAAGGGAATGACGCGAAAGCCGGGAGTGAAGGGGCCGAAGCCGTCTTTATATTGTTGTTCGGTTGAAAAACTCACCACACTGATCGTGCGGCCGTGAAAGTTTCCTTCGCAGACGATGATCTCCGCCTGGCCTTCGGGGATTCCCTTTTTTGTGTAGCCCCACTTACGGGCGGCTTTCACCGCGGTTTCGACGGCTTCGGCGCCGGAGTTCATCATCAACGCCATGTCCATGCCAGTGAGGTCGTGAAGTTCCTTATAGAGAAGCGGGAGTTGGGCGTTGCGGAATGCGCGCGAGGTTAGCGTTAGCTTGCGAGCTTGCTCGGTGAGCGTTTCGATGAGTTTCGGGTGGCAATGGCCCTGATTGACGGCGGAGTAGGCAGCGAGGCAATCGAGGTAGCGCTTCCCTTCCACGTCGAAGACCCAGGCGCCTTCGCCGCGCTCGATCACGACGTCGAGCGGATGATAATTGTGAGCGCCGTAGGTTTCTTCGAGGGCGATGAACTCTTTCGTTCCGATGAGATTGAGATGTGCCGCCGGCATGTTGCTACTCCCGTTCCATAGATTGTGCAGGTCTTTAAACGCCAGGCGGGGTGCGGTTGGCGGCTCTTCAACCCGGTAAAATCAGTAGGAACATTATGGCATCCGTTGCCGCGTTGCGCTATACAGTCTGTGAGCGAGGATTGGTTGACACAGGCCGGAATCCAGTTGGCAAGGCGGAACGTCCAACTGGGTAAAAGGAGGACCGCAATGACGAAGAAAGCCGTTGCACTTGCCTGCTTTTTGATTTTGGGAACGATACTCGCGGTTGCTTTGCCGCGCCATCGAGCGGGAAGCGCTGCCGCCGATGTGGGCGCACTGAACGTCACTATTCAGGAGTGGGCTGTGCCGACCAAGGGCGCACACCCGCACGATCCGGCGGTGGGAGGGGACGGAGCGCTGTGGTTCACCGAGCAGATGGTGAACAAGATCGGGAGATTGGATCCGAAGACGGGTGAATTTAAGGAGTATCCGCTGGCGACGGACAAGAATTCCGGGCCGCATGGATTGGTGGCGGATAAAGAGGGGAATATCTGGTTCACCGCGAATTTTGGCGGGTATATCGGAAAGCTGGATCCAAAGACGGGGAAGGTGACGGAGTACAAGATGCCCGTCGAGAAGGCAGACGATCCGCACACCGCGGTTTTTGATGCGCGGGGGATTTTGTGGTTTACCGTGCAGGGCGGGAACATGGTGGGGCGGCTGGATCCGACGAATGGAAAAATTGAGTTGAAGGAAGTGCCGACGGAAGCGGCGCTACCGTATGGGATTCAGATCAACAGCAAGGGCATGCCAGTCTTCTGCGAGTTGGGGACGAACAAGATGGCCTCGATTGATCCGCAGACGATGGCGATCAAGGAGTATGCTCTGCCGGAGGGGGTGCGGCCGAGGCGGTTGGCGATCGCGGCGGATGACACGGTGTATTTCACCGACTTCAAGAGCGGGCATTTGGGCATGCTGAATACTTCGACGGGTAGCGTAAAATTGTTCAATTCGCCGGGCGGAGCGGAGGCGAATCCGTATGGGATTGCGATTACTCCCGACGGGATGGTGTGGTATAGCGAGTCTGGCGTGCATCCGAACACGATTGTGCAGTTCAATCCGAAGACGCAGGCATTTGCAAGCGCGAAGATTCCCTCGGGCGGCGGAGTCGTTCGCAACATGGCGGCCACGGCGGATGGGCGCGTGTACATCGCGTGCAGCGGGGTGGATAAGGTCGGGGTAGTAACGCCCGGGAAATAACCGCTGCGTTTTTGAGAAAACAGGTGGGGGTAGTTCCGGTACTGCGAAACTACCCGAGTTTGAGATTTATTTCCCACGCCCCAAAGATGGTTTGAGCTCCAGCTCTTTAATTTCAACAAGTTAAAGCATGGCAATTTGGCGAACTCCCTGCGGCTTAAAACGCCCGGGAGGATTTCATGTTTGAAACAAAGCGAAATATTGTGATCGGCACGCTGATTGTTTTTTTGTCAGCGGCGCTGATTACCACTGCGGTCACACTGGCGGTTCACCCGAGGACTGTTCCGGTTACGGTTCCCGAGGAGACGGCGATTCGAGTGACGCTGGATCAGGGAATCTCGAGCAACCAGAATCGACCAGGGGACCACTTTGAGGCCACGATTTCGGAGCCGGTGGTGTTGAACGACAAGACCGTGATTCCGCAGGGGACGCCGGTGGAAGGCATCGTGGTGGATGCGCGGCCGTCGGGCCATTTGATGGGGCGGGCGCATTTGCAGCTGGCGCTGGAATCGATGCAACTCGACGGGAAGACGTATGACTTGAGGACGTCGAGTTCGTACCGCCGTGGCGGCGACCACAAGAAGCGCAATTGGGCGCTGATCGGTGGCGGCGCGGGCGGAGGAGCGTTGATCGGCGCGGCAGCGGCCGGTGGCAAGGGCGCGCTGATCGGCGGGCCGATTGGCGCGGGAGCCGGAACGGCTGTGGCCTACTTCACCGGAAAGAAGGACATCCACTTGAGGCCGGAGACGCGGTTGGAGTTCCGGCTGGTTCAGCCGGTGATTGTGGATACGAAGAGCTGAAGCACGGAGTCACCGTGTTTGATGCCTCCATGGTTGATCCCCATTTAAGCGATTAATTCCCTTTGGTGGCCGACCTTCGGGTCGGCCACTATTTTCCTTCCTGTGTTTGCCTGAATCGATCTCTAGCTTAACCGGTGGGATGCGGGTCCACCCTTCCTTCGTCAGGGCATGCCTGAAGGTGGACGCTACGGCGTACATTCCGTGGCGGTTCGCGCATCGAAGGGGTATCCTTCACAACGACACAGCGAACAACGGGGACTAATGTCATTGCGCTCAACGTATACACCAACTGCGGTTAAGGGCCACGGCGGAGAACGTTCATCAAGCCGGGCCAGCGCGGCGGAAGCTTCAGAGAAGAAACCCAAGAAGAAAATCGATTGGAGTGCGCTGCCGGAGATATGGGCGCTGATCCATCCGCGGCGAGGGATCTTGTATCTCGGGTTCGGGTTGATGGCGATTAACCGGGTCGCCGGGCTGGTTTTGCCAGGTTCCACGAAATATCTGGTGGACGATGTGATCGGGAAAAAGCAGCAGGCGCTGCTGCTGCCCCTGGTGTTGACTGTTATTGGGGCGACGCTGATTCAGGGGCTTACTTCGTTTGCTCTGACGCAACTTTTGTCGAAATCGGCGCAGCGAATGATTACGGATTTGCGGAAGCAGGTGCAGGCGCACATCGGGCGGCTGTCGGTGAGTTTTTATGACGCGAACAAGACAGGCGCGCTGGTATCGCGGATCATGAGCGACGTGGAGGGCGTGCGGAATCTGATCGGCACGGGGCTGGTGGAATTTGTTGGAGGAGTGCTGACTGCCGTGCTGGCTCTTGGCGTACTGCTCTATATCAACGCGGTGATGACGGTTGTTGCGTTTGCAGTGCTGATTGTATTCGGGTTGTTTTTGAATAAAGCGTTTTCGACGATTCGGCCGATCTTCCGGGCGCGGCCGAAAATCAATGCCGAGGTGACGGGGCGGTTGACTGAGTCGCTGGGCGGGGTGCGCGTGGTGAAGGGTTATCACGCGGAAGAACACGAGGAGAACGTGTTCGGCAGCGGGGCGCAGCGGTTGCTAGACAACGTCCTGAAGACGTTAACGGCGACATCGATTATGAGCCTTTCGGGCGCGATGCTGATGGGGCTGGTGAGCGCGGTGGTGATGTATTTGAGCGCGCGAAAGATTCTGGCGGACCAGATGACGATCGGAATGTTTTTCTCGTACTCGATGTTTTTGGCGATGCTGATTGCGCCGGTGTTTCAGATTGTGGCGAT
>DATLVJ010000036.1:0-2020 GCA_035577585.1 Candidatus Limnocylindrales bacterium | reverse complement strand
CTGCGTCTCTTTTCCGCTCTCCGCCGAATACACAAACACACCATGCAGATGGTTCTCCAGGAATTTGTCGTAGATCACCCATTTGCTGTCCGGCGACCAGGTTCCGGTCGAAAACCCTCCCGGATCCTCGAACTTCTCCGTTGAAATCTTCACCGGCGTGCCCTTCTCAACCTCCACATACCACCGGTTCAATCGCTTGTCCGTATACGCAATTTTCTTGCTGTCCGGCGACCACACGGGCCCATAAAAATACGATGGCGGATTCCCCAGGTTGATCTTCCTTACGTCCCCCAGCCCGCTCTGATCCACCACGTTCAGCGCATACTCTCCCGATTCATCCGAAAAAAACGCAATCCACTTCCCGTCCGGAGACCACGCCGGGTCGCGTTCCGCCGCCCCTACCGTCCGCGTAATGTTCCGGATATTCCCTTTTTCCGCCGGAACGGTCAGGATTTCTCCGCGCGCTTCAAACACTGCCCGCTGCCCGGTCGGCGAAATTCCCGCGTTCAATATCTTGTCCGCCGCCTTCACCCAATGCGCCCGCGTCGCCGGCAGGTCTCCATTCACCCGCACCTCGATATGCTTCGCGTTTCCCGATTTTGGATCCACCAGATACAATCCGCCGAACTGCTCATAAACCAGCGCGTCCGGCCCGGCTGAAACCGTTTTCAGGTCCAGCCCCTTGTTCTCCACCACCTGCCTCACAACCTTCGATTTCGTGTCGTACGCAAACAGGCTCACCGGCCCGTTGCGATCGGAAAGAAAATAAACCGTGTCGCCAAACCACACCGGACTCGCATCGTTCGAATTTTCACGCGGGATGATCGCCCGCTGCAGGTCGCGCAACGACACAATATAAATCGGCGTCGTCTGTCCGCCACGGTACCTCTTCCACGCCGCCTGCCACTTCAAGTTAGGCACGTACGCCAGGTGCGACCCGTCCGCCGAATACGACCCCGTCTCCGCTCTCCACATCGGCAGCGCTTCCGGAACTCCCCCTTCCGCCGCTACCGTGTACAACCGATCGAAATCCGCATAAGCCTCGCGCCCCGAGCTGAATAGCACCTTCTTTCCGTCCGGCGTCCACCCCGCCACCACGTCCGCGTCCGGATGCCACGTCAGTCGCTTCGGCGCTCCCCCTTCCGCTGCCATCACAAACACATCGGCGTTGCCGTCGTACTCCCCCGTGAACGCGATCCACTTTCCATCCGGTGAAAATGCTGGATGCGTTTCATGCCCTCCGGTCGTCAATTGCCGCGCATCTCCGCCCTCGCGTGGCGCGCTCCACAAATATCCGCCATAAACAAACACCACCTCACTCTTCGAAATCGTAGGCTGCTGCAATAGCAGCGGCGATTCCCTCCCCGCCGCTTCATTCGTGCAAATCAGCAGCACGCCAACAATCAACCACCCAAAGCATTTACACACTACGCCCTCCCTCTCGCGTTTGTAGCGGCCGCCTTCCGAGGCGGGCGCCTTTCGCTATTCGCCATCTGTGGCGCAGGCACTCCTGCCTGTGCTCCTAATCCGCTCTGCCTCTTCCAAACCCCTTCCCCGCTCAACCCCCAACTATTTCGCCCCCGCCCAAAACCCCGGCGCCGAAATCTCCTTCTCATCCATCTTCTCCGCGAATTTCTTCACCATCGGCGCAATCTCCGAACTCTTCCCCGCCAGCACAAACGTCAGATTCTCCAGCGGAAAATGCTTCGCAATCACCTGCTTGGCCATCTCCGGTGTCACTCCATCAATCCGCTGTTCAAACTGGTTCACCTCGTTGTCGTCCAATCCCAAAAATTCATGCCGCACAATCAGCCGCGCCAGCTGTCCCGAAGTTTCCATCGTCGGCGGAAACTGCCCTTTGATATAACTCTTCGCCGAGCTCAACTGCTCCGCCGTAATCCCGTTCGTGTGCAGCTTCTTCAGCACCTCTACCGCCATCTCGATTGCTTTCCCCGTCGTCTCGTTCCGCGTAAAACTGAACATCGCAAACGGTCCCGGCTCCTTCTGCAACGAAAAAAAC
>DATLVJ010000035.1:0-2960 GCA_035577585.1 Candidatus Limnocylindrales bacterium | reverse complement strand
CCCGCGAACCATGCCGCCATGATCGAAGCGATCCTAAGCGATCCGGCTCTCCCTAACCTCTACGTCGACCTCTCCTGGGACGAAGTCGCCAAATACTTCGTCGCCAGCCCGGAAGCCGCCAAATCTTTGGCTGGCCTGATGCAGCGCCATCCAGATCGCTTCCTCTTCGGCACCGATGGCGCCGCCCCAACGGACCTGGCCAGGTACCTCAAGGTCTTCCAGCAATACGAACCCTTGTGGAAATCGCTCGACCCCGAAACTTCCCGCAAGGTCCGCCTGCAAAACTACGAACGTATTTTCAACGAGGGGCGCCGTCGGGTCCGCCAGTGGGAGAGCGCCCACGTTTCCGGCCCAGACTTGAAGTAATTCTCGGGGTGATTCCAGGAGTTCACAGCAGTTTCCGCCGGAACCCGGCGAACGGAGTATAGCGTATGAAAAATAGCGACCTTCGCCCTTTCCCGGTGATCGAAAAACCCGCCGAGGGAGAATACCCCTCTGCCTCTCGCATCTACATCGATCCCGTGCCCAACGACGGCCAAATCCTCAAGCATCTCGCCTCTGGCTTCCAGGCCACCCGCACCTTGATTCTTTCGCTCTCCGAATCTCGCTTGCTCCATCGCTACGCGGAAGGGAAGTGGACCATCAAGGAGATCCTCGCCCACCTCATCGATGACGAGCGTATTTACGTTTACCGCGCGCTTCGCTTCGCCCGCAACGACTCCACGGAACTTCCCGGATTCGACCAGGATCTTTTCGCCCGCTATTCCGAAGCCAACAAACGCGATGCCGAAGACCTTCTCCAGGAGCTCAGCCTGGTCAGGCAATCAACCATCGCGTTCTTCGAAAGTTTGGATCCCGCGGCCCTGCTGCGCCGCGGCGTAGCCGATGGAAAAAATGTGAGTGTTCGAACGCTGGCCTATCACATCGCCGGTCACGAATTGCGCCATCTCCAGCTCATCCGGGAACGCTACCTGGGTTAACGCCAGCCGCTTTCCCACCCCCGCTCTTCCCGCCATTAAATTTCAAACCGCACACTGCATTTGCGCGCTGCCCCATTCCACACCCGCGGCGGGGGCGAAAAAGGGAGATTGACAACGGAAGTAAATGAAAGTAAAAGAAAGGAATCGAAAGTTATCGGAACGCGCCCCGAAAACCTTCTTTTCCTTCGCGGCGCTCCAGGGGTGATAAATGCGCTTGGCTCTTCAAGGCTCTCGTGTTTCGCATGCACTGCTCCTCGCCGTCCTCTTTTTCCTCTCCGGACTTGAAACGCGCCTCGCCGCACAGTCCACCTACACGGCCCAGTTGACGGGTGTCGTCACCGACGCTTCCGGTGGCGTAGTCCCCGGCGCAAAGGTCACCCTCACGGATCGGGCCACAAGCGTCAGCCAATCCTCCGCTACTGATGGCCGAGGTGTTTATGTTTTCACCGGAATTCGCCCCGGAACTTACGATCTCCGGGTGGAGGCGCCGAATCTCGCGACTCGCGAGCGCAAAGGCATGGTGTTGGCCGTTAGCCAGCAGGCCACTCTCGATTTCATTCTCTCTCCCACTACTGTCTCTGAAAGCGTGACCGTAACGGGTGAAACGCCTTTGCTGGATACCGGCAACGCCAGCCTCGGTACCGATGTGACCAATGAATATGTCCGCGACATCCCGCTTCCCGATCGCAGCTTTTTCGGCCTGGTGTTTCTCTCCGGCGGCGTCACCGAAACCGCCGGCCAGGGCACTTCAGACTCCTACCCTACCGGGACAAATTTCGTTTCCAACGGCCAACGCAATGCCACCGCTGAAATCCGCGTTGACGGCGCCCTCACCAGTGCCCCGGAACAAGGCGAAGGCGCCACAACCAACGTCTACTATCAGCCATCCGTCGAAATCGTTCAGGAGTTCAAAGTGGAGAATAACAGTTTCTCCTCGGAGTTCGGCAACAACGGCGGCACCGTGGTCAACATCGTTTTGAAAGAGGGCGGTAATAAATTTCACGGTAGCGGCTGGTGGTTTGGGCAGCGGTCCGCGCTCGACGCCAACGATTTCTTCAACAACGCGCAGGGAACTCCCAGGCCGGACCATCTCCGCGATCAGTACGGCTTCTCACTTGGCGGACCGATCAAAAAGCAAAAAACCTTCTTCTTCGTTGACCTTGAAAAGATTCGTGTGCAGGACCCCGTGGAAATCAACGCCTTCGTCCCCACGAAAGACGAGCGTTCCGGCGATTTTCGTAACACCTTCGTTGTCTGCACGGACTCCGCCCAGGGTTGCACCGTCGGCCAGCCGGTGCAGCAGCAGATTTTCAACCCGTTCAGCTTCGACAACCAAGGGCGTCGCCAGAACTTCGCGGTCCCGAACCTGATCGACCCCACTCTCATTGACCCCATCGGCCAGAAGATCATCAATCTTTATCCGCTGCCAACCATCGATAACGCCGCTCCCGGCACCGAAAATTTTCACCAGGTCGTACTCAGCAGAACCGACGGCTGGCAGTTTGACGTCAAGATCGATCATCACTTTAACGACAAGAACCACCTTTCCGCCCGCTATAGCCAGCTTCACAGCACCAATGGTGTGCCCACCGTTTTGGGCAACGGCGACATCGGCGACGGCTTCGACAGCATCACCGACGTGCACAACGCGGTCCTGGAAGACAATTGGAGCCCGACGGCAAACCTCGTCTGGACCAATCGCTTTGCCGTTGACCGCGCCGTCGCCCCGGTAACCGAAAACTATCCCAAGCTGGACACGGTTTTCGACGCCCCCGGCGACGCCATCCTTGGCCAGGTAAACGGCCTCAATCGAATGCCGGTCATCCAGGTGGATAATAACGCCACCTCCATCTATAGCCAGTGCTGCACGGATACCGGCTTTGCTCACACTCTCGATTCCTACAGTTCTGCGCTCTCCTGGGTCCGGGGACGTCATATTTTTAAATTCGGCGGCGAACAAAGAATCTTCTTCAATAACTT
>DATLVJ010000034.1:0-2480 GCA_035577585.1 Candidatus Limnocylindrales bacterium | reverse complement strand
ATTGATAGCGTCACCACCGACGAAGACGCACTCGGCGTGATTATTCGCCAGAAGAATCTGAACTTCGAACCCGGCAGGGAGTGGCTTTACAGCAACACGGGATTCTTCCTTTTATCGGTCGTCGTGAAGCGCGTCAGCGGCCAGTCGCTTCCGGAGTTCGCCGCCACGAATATTTTCAAGCCGCTCGGTATGTCCGAGACGCTCTATCGCGATCAGCACTCGTCCCTGGTGCCCGGCCGTGCCCTTGCCTACGACCCCAAGGAGCACGGCGATGGATTCACGATCGACGTTTCCTACTTCGAGCAGACTGGCGACGGAGCCGTTCATACTTCCGTCGGAGACCTGCTGAAGTGGGATGAGAATTTTTACACCGCGAAAGTTGGCGGCACGAATTTTCTCCTAGAGCTGCAAGAGCGCGGCAAACTGAACGACGGGAAAGTTCTCGAGTACGCCAAAGGCCTCTTCGTTCACGATTACCGCGGGCTGCGTAGCGTCGAACATGGCGGTTCATGGGGCGGCTATCGAGCACAACTGCTTCGCTTCCCCGAGCAACATTTTTCGGTGGCGTGCCTCTGCAATCTGGCAAACGCAAATCCGGAGCGTCGCGCATTGAAAGTGGCAGACATTCTGCTCGCTTCGGAAATGAAGGGGCCAATTCCTGCGGCAGACGAAGAGGAACACAAGCGGAAGAAAAGGGAGACGATTGCTGTCACACGCGATCAGCTTTCGAGCTACGCGGGCGAGTATTCGAGCGAAGAATTGTTTGTATCCTATGTTCTGGACGTAGCGAATGGGAAGCTGACCGTCAGTAAAATTCAGAATGGAATGGGCGGCGGATTCCTGCAAACCCGGGCAAACTGGGAATTGAGGCCCGTCGGCAAAGATGAATTTCTCGCAGACGACGAAGGAATCACCCTCACTTTTTCGCGCGGCGCCAATCAGCAGATAACCGCATTCATTCTGGGAGCCGGCCGCTCGACCGGAATTACCTTCCGTCGGAAATAGACGACGTCGTGTTGTGGTGCGGTTTGTTGGCGGAATGCCGGAACTCCGGCGCAAAGTGCGAAATCCAGAAGGTCGCAATTCCAGCGCCGAGCAAAATTCCCGCCAGGATCAGAGCGATAATGCCGAACGTAAGCCAGCGATCAGAATTCTTTGCGGACTTCTCTTTCTCCGTGCCGCCTTGTCCGGTATTGGCTCCGTCCGGGGACGCTCCTATATCGGTCTGCGGGAACGGCTGCATCGCAAATTCCGGTTCGCCCATAAAGCTGTAGCCCTTGCGCGGAATCGTTTCAATGTAAAGCGGCTTGTCGGTCGAATCGCCAAGGATCTGCCGCAGCTTGTTCACCGTCGTGTTTACGTTCGCGTCGAAATTCACGTGCGTGTCCGAAGGCCATAGCGCCGCCTTCAGCTCTTCCCGCGTAACAACCTGGCCAGACTTCGCAATCAGCGCAGTCAATACCTGGTAGACCTTGCCCTGTAATTTCAGGCGGCTCCCGTTGCGATAGACCTGTTGCCGCTGCTGATCGATCTGGAACGGGCCAAAACGAATATAGCGCTGCGTCTGGATAAGCTCCGCGTTAGTGCCTGATTCCATCAAAGGACTCACAACCGGCGAGAGATTCGAGTTCATCCACTACACCCATTCCAAATAGACGGATTAGTTCTGAATTTGTTTGATTCTTTTACGAAAAATCGTGCGGGGTGCCGACTAAGCCAAGACATCGTCAGGACTTACGGAAGAATGGAGTAAGTCCGAGAAACCATAGAAATTCCTCGCCCTATACGCTGTGGATTTCTAAATTTAATGTCACCCACCGGACCATTTCTCTCAATTTAGAAGTACCGCCTCTATTGAAAGCCTCTTCTTTGAACAGCTTGGTCCCTTAGGAACGCGAAACATGAATTTGAGGGACAAATTGTCCCTGCTGGTATCCAAGCTGCCATTCCCAGTGCAACCAATTTGTGCGGCTGGGTTGTAAGAAAAGTTTCTGCGTGCACAACGCCGATCAACGCAGTACCGCGCAGGGGGAATCCGTCAAGGAGAGAAAGCAAAATGCGCAGATTGAGTTATTTCTTGCTGGCGACACTGTTTGGCTTGTTGCTCACCGGCAAGGCCTCGGCCCAGCGTCTGGATGGCACGCTTCGCGTGACCATCACTGACGGAAGCCAAGCCACCATCGAAGATGCAAAAGTTACCGTCACCAACGAGGAGAGCGGCGTCGTCAAGGAAACCAGCACATCGAGCGCCGGCACTTACGTTTTTCCCAGCATGCTCGTAGGCCGGTATACGATCACCGTTGAAAAGACCGGATTCAAAAAGGCCATCCAGAAGGGAATAAGCCTCTCTTCAAACCAGGTTACGGAAGCCTCGATTATCCTGGAACTCGGTTCGGTGTCGGCGATCGTCGAGGTCGAAGCAGGAGCCGACCTTGTTCAAACGCAGTCGTCGGAACTCAACTCCAGCTTCACCGGCCGCG
>DATLVJ010000033.1:0-2159 GCA_035577585.1 Candidatus Limnocylindrales bacterium | reverse complement strand
TGTCACGCTCGCCCCGTTCGTTGACAAACGCCTGTTCCGACCCCAAAATAAGACCTGCCTGTTGTTTTCCCTGTGCCCGAATGGCGGAACTGGCAGACGCGCTAGCTTCAGGAGCTAGTGGCCTCACGGTCGTGGAGGTTCGAGTCCTCTTTCGGGCACCATTTCTTTCCTCAATTGAGTCGCGTCACTCAGATTCAGCTCCTCCTCCACCTTACTAGGGAAAGCTGTCATTCTGAGCGCATCCGATGAGGATGCGCGAAGAACCTCAACTTAAGTTTTCTGAGAAACTCTAATTGGCCATACCAACTCCACGCTGAATTCTCCCCCCGCTTCGCGTATCCTCTTTGGCATGCCTTTCTATCCGCGTCGCACTCGTTTCCGGTCGGCCATTCTTTTCGCATTTCTCCTTCTCGCCTGCGCCACAACTCTCCACTCCGACGAATGGAAAGCCCGCCACGCCCTCGTCGCACCCAATGGCACCATGACACTCACGATGCCTCCCGCGCCATCGGAAGTTTTCTTCGCCGGCCCCGCCGATCCCAATGACCCCTCTTGGCTCGCGGGAATGCAGGCCTGGCGCCACGAGCGCCGCACCCAACTCCGCCTCGACGAATCCGATTACTTAAATCCCGATCTCGCCTGGACCCAGCGCGCGTTCTCCCAGGTCCAACTCCTCATCTGGGACCGCTCCATCTACGATCCCGAAACCCGCCGCTACACTCCCGAAAAATTCCTCACCGAAACCGAACGCCGCATCGGCCCCATCGATTCCGTCCTCCTCTGGCACGTCTATCCAAACATCGGCGTCGACGACCGCAACCAGTTCGACCTCCTCCGTGATCTTCCCGGCGGCCTCCCCGCTCTCAAAAAACTCGTTGACGATTTTCACCGCCACAACGTCAAGGTCCTCTTCCCCGTCCTCGCCTGGGATTCCGGCACCCGCGAAGAATCCGCGCCTCCCTGGAAGGCTCTCACGCAACTCTTGAAAGAAATCGGCGCTGACGGCATCAACTTCGACACCCTCGAAAGCGTCCCCGCCGATTTCCGCGCCGCCTCCATCGCCGCCGGACACCGCCTCGCCTTCGAACCGCAATTCGAAATCCGCGACGAATCCGTTGCCTGGAGCACCCTCGGATGGAACGACTGGGTCACCTGGGAAGACGTCGCCTATCCCTTCACGCCGATGGTCAGCAAAACCCGCTGGCTCGAGCCGCGCCACATGATCAACGTCACCGACCGCTTCACCCGCGACAAAACAGACAGCCTCCAGCACGCCTTCTTCAACGGCAGCGGCTACGCCATGCTCGAAAATCTCTGGGGCTTCTGGTATCCCCTGAATCCCCGCGATGCCGAAGCCGTGCTCCGCTTCACCCGCATCGAACGCGCCTTCTCTGAAAATCTCGTCAGCCCGGATTGGCAGCCGCACACGCCGACACTGCAATCCGGCGTCTTCGCCAGCAAATTCCCTCTTCCGCAGCGCGCCCTCTGGACCATCGTCAATCGCAACGAATTCGAAGTCGACGGCCAACAACTCCGCGTTCCCTACAGCCCTGGCATCCACTATTACGATCTTTGGCACGGCATCGAACTTCAGCCGCGCATCAACGCGTGGGAAGCGACACTCAGTTTTTCGCTCGAAGGCCTCGGATTCGGCGCCATTCTCGCCACCACGGAAGATGCCAACTCCGCGCCTCTCCGCGAACTTCTCCCCTTCATGGCAGAGCGCTCCAAAAAATCCCTGCGCCAATATCCCCGCACATGGTCCGCGGTTCCGCAAACTATCGTCGAAATTCCGGCCACCAAACCCGCCGCCACCGCTCCTCCCGGCATGCTAAAAATCCCCGAGGGCGACTTCGACTTCTCCGTCCGTGGCATCGAAATCGAAGGTGGCAACGATCCCGGCGTCGACGTCCAATATCCCTGGGAAAATTCCCCGCGCCGCTCCCACCTTCACCGCATGCATCTCCACGCCTATTACATCGATCGCACGCCCGTCACCAACGCGCAGTTCAAGCAATTTCTTGACGCAACGCACTACCACCCCGCCGACGATCACAATTTCCTCCGCGACTGGTCCAACGCAAATTTCCCCGCGGGTTGGGACACCAAGCCAGTCACCTGGGTCTCGCTCGAAGACGCCCGCGCCTACGCCACCTGGG
>DATLVJ010000032.1:0-2665 GCA_035577585.1 Candidatus Limnocylindrales bacterium | reverse complement strand
CCAACACATCGTCAAGTTAGCTAGCCTGGCATTGGTCGACTTATCCCCTCGCATCATGTACCGTCCGGCTTTCCAAGCGACCGCCCATTCCCGCGCCAACAGGTCCGCTGTGGAGTCATGGCTCGGCTTCGAGCTAGGCCGCTATCGACCGCGAATAGCACGGCATCCTGCTTGCGCTCGCTCTCTCGGGCATGACGCGATGCGGGCAGTGCGGCGAGTGCCGCCGGCAGTGGAGGAAAGTCTTCAGTCTCCACAGGTCCTTCAGGCGATTGTGCGCGGCCGCAGCCGTTGCGGAAGCGTGCACTAGCCCGCGTAAGGTCTCCACACGATGGGCAGCAAGGTTGCAAAAGCGCACCAGAGCCGTCGCAGCGGCGGCTGGAGAGGGGGCTGGTCGCGTCGCAACGACTGCACAGCATTGATTTTGCGCTTCCCAACTTATCCGGCACGGTCTCTCTCTGTTGCGGGCGCAATCAGAGCCCGCAACTGTAGCGTAACATTCTTCCAAGGGTGTGTGAAGTAGTTCATAGCTCCGACGATTGAATGACGCCTAACAGCCAAAGCTCGGGGGAGAAGTTCCATGTCGGATAGCACCACTCAGAAACCTGTAGCCATTATGCAGGACGATGCCACGCCATTGGCAATGGACGGTGCGATGGACATTGGCAAGTTTCTGGAGCAACGCAAGCAGCTCAGCTTACAGGAACGTCTCGTACTCGTGGACCAGGTTGCCGCCTTGCTAGATGGGTTGTACGTTCACCTGCCGGTCAAGCGCGCCATGTACGCGGTGGATCCAATCAGGCGGCTTCAGCTCCTTAAGCTTCGACTGGAACGAGATATTGCAAAGGGCGACAAGGTCGAGCCGGCAGAGCAAGACGATCTGTGGTTCCATCGTGAAATGATCGAGACGCTGACCTCGGTTCGCGACCTGCATACTTTATACGTGCTGCCACCGCCGTTCGCTGCCGCGATTGCGTTTGTGCCATTCCAGATCGAGTGCTGCTTCGACGAAGGCGTACGCAAGTATATCGTCACTAACATCATCGACGGCTTGGATTGGTTCACAAGGCCGCGCGATTTTGTTCCTGGGGTGGAGGTGTTACAATGGAACGACGTGGAAATGGCGCGAGCCGTGGAGATTGTTGGCGAAAGCAATTCGGGCAGTAACCCTGATGCGCGGCTGGCACGAGGCCTTGCCCGGCTGACGATCCGACCGCTGGCGAAAGCCCTGCCACCAGATGAGGAAACTGTGACAATTCGATGCCAGAACCGCGCCGGAGTTTTACCAGATTTACGCGTACCGTGGCACATCGTCGTGCTGAAGGACGCGGATATGGTTCCGCTGGATGGCAGCATCGTCGTAGGCAAGACCACAGGCTTGGCAGCAGGCCTGGACTATGAGACTGATTTAATTCGTAGTCTCACCAAGCGTCTCTACTCCACGTTGTATTCGAGGAAGGCATGCAAATGGGCGCCGATCCCGATCGACAAAGCCGCTCCCAGGAAGGGAATCGATAACGTTAAACCTGTAGATGTCCGCCAGTTCCGTGAATCGATTCAGGCCAATACATTTAACTGCGATGGTGTCAGTTATGGGCGCATCCGGCTGCGCACCTTCAAGGTTTCGAGTGCGGAGGAACTGCAGCAATTCGTTGCCGAGTTCGCGAGACTCGTTGAGCTCATGCCGGAAAAAGGCCTGATCATCGATATCCGCGACAATCCAGGCGGTTGCATCCAAGTTGGCGAGAAACTGCTGCAGCTCCTTACGCCGCACGAAATTGAGCCCGAAGGAGCCCAGTGCATTGCCACGCCACTCAGCAGGTGGTTGTGCGACAAACACCCTGGGTTCTTCAATTGGTTCAAGTCCGTCGAAAGTGCGCTGGCGACACGAACCCAATATTCCCTGGCCCAACCGCTGACGGACGACTGCAATGATATCGGACAGCGCTATTATGGCCCCGTGATACTTATCACCAGCGGACTTTGCTACAGCACCGCCGATATCTTCGCGGCTGGCTTTAAGGACCACAATATCGGCAAGGTGCTGGGGGTCGACCGGTTTACAGGAGCGGGCGGAGCCGAAGTGCTAACATATTCCAACCTGCTTGGCGCACTGAAAAAAGAGACGAACATTCAAGACATTCCCTTCAAAGACCTGCCTGGTGGCGTTGACCTCCGCTTCGCCGTCCGCCGCATGCTCAGGGTTGGCGAGAACGCCGGCATTCAGCTCGAGGATCTCGGTGTCGAGGCGGACATCCCCTATCAGATGAGCGTTGCTGATCTGCTATGGGACAATGTCGATCTGCTCCGCAAAGCCGTCGATGTGCTGAAGGAGGAGGCATGCTATGGGCTTGTGCAGGTTGGCCCGGTCGAACGGGCGGAAAAGACCGTGTGTATCACGATAGAAACGCAGAACCTCGTTCAGCTGGATATCGCGATCGACGGTTGGAAAAGCCCTTCTAGGGCGGTGGGGACCGAGCTGAGTGAAAACAAATACGAGGCGATACTGCCACCCGATGGCAAAGGCGAAACCCTGGAAATCCGCGGCTTCAGCAAGGACGGTGCGTTGGTCGCTGTGCGACGTGTGTCTTTGTCCAAGGCTGCACCAGTGCAGGACTGAAGGTGATGTTAGTGGCATAACGTTGCGCAAGAGAGCCCCCTCAAATGC
>DATLVJ010000031.1:0-3456 GCA_035577585.1 Candidatus Limnocylindrales bacterium | reverse complement strand
ACTTCGTGCAGCGGCAGGCCAAGAGATTCCGCCTGCCGCCGCAAAAGTTCGCGGCGAACGCCGTGCATGCTGATGCGGTCGTAGCCCTCGGTCACGGTGGTGAGCAGAGCGGCGATGCGCACGTTGTCTTGCTGGAGCAGCGTATGCAGGGCAATGGCGCTGTCTTTGCCGCCGCTCCAGCAGAAGAGGATTGGTTCAGCTTGCGGCAAGTTGTGCTCCGGTGTTGGAGCAGGGCCGGGCAAGCCCGGCCCCTACAAAAGAGTTTGCATAGCTCATCAGTTTTTCCCGGCGAAGGCGTAACGCAGCCCGAGCATGTAGTAGCGGCCCAGCGCCGGATAGCCGAACACGTCCTGGTAATGCTTGTCGAAGAGGTTGATGGCGCGCGCGGTGACATACAAACCGCGGGTGACGTTGTAGTTGGCGGCCATATCGAAGCGCGCGTAACCGGGATCGTAGGTTGGAGTCAGGCTGGCAAAATTAGAATCCAGGCGTACCCCTGTGAAATAGCCAATGAAATTCCAATTCACACGCGCGTAATTTACGTTCACGCCGAACGAACCGGAATGCACGGGGCGGCGGATCAGCCGATTCCCCGGAACCAGCGAAGGATCACCAAATGGATTTTCGGATTTAAGGACCCGGGTGTCGTCGTAGGTGTAGTTCCCGTTGACGAACAGCCACTTGCGCACCCGGACTTCAGAAGCGAGATTGGCGCCACGAGCAAAGGCCAAGTCGGTATTGAAGTAGGTGCCGTTTCCAAACTGGCAGGCAGGAATCACCTGGCAAAGTCCGCCTGGAAAACAGTTCGCGAAGCTGACAATATCGTAGAAGCGGCTGTAGAAGTAATCGGCAGAAAGTTTCCAGCGATCAGAAGCGAGTTTCTGCTCGAAGCCGGTGGTCCAATCCTTGCTGGCCTCCGGCTTGAGCGCAGGATTGCCGGGAAAGCAGGGATCGGTGCCAAAGGTTTGGTCAAAGCGCGGCTCTTTGATGCCCTGACCGTAGAACGCACGGTAACGTGTGTCGCCGAAAAACCCATTCCCATAGCGCAACGCGTAGGTTCCGCCGATGCGGGGAACAATGCGGGTGCCAAAATTTCCGTTGGCCTCGACGCGTCCACCGAAGTCGAGTGTGAGCCGTGGAATGGGGATGTAGCGGAAGTCCAGATAGCCGGCCTGATTGTTGCGGCGAAGATGGCCGGGCGAAGTAAATTCGATGCTTCCGTTTTCGACTTCGTATTGGTATCCGGCCGTGGCGATAAAAGTGCGGGAGACGTAGCTCGATTGCGCGTTGACGGCCGCGCGATTGTACTTGAGCAGCAAATCGTATGGAAAACTGCCTCCCTGGTTCTCGAAGCTGCGCTGACGGGTATAGGAATCGGTGCCAATCAACTGGTGATGCCAGTGAGAGCCGGTGGTGAACTCCCAGCGGGCGTTGGCGGAGAAAATTTTTTGCCCGTAGCCCTGGAAAAGATCGGGCGGGCCCTGCAGCGTGGGGCCGGGGATACCGGCGTCGCTGGTGTTGTTGCGAAGCGAGAGGTGAAGCTGGTTGGTGCCTGAAAAAGCGTAGCCAAAATTGCCGGAGAGGGTGCGATTTACAAAATAATCGTTCGGGCCCTGACCGTCGGTCTGGAAATAGGCGGCCGCTCCGGAATAATCGAACTTTCCGAGGAGGCCGCTGAGATCACCGCCTCCGCGTGCGGAAGAAAAGTTGCCGCCCTCGGAGTAGGCGCTGAACGCGGGAATGCGAGTGTCGCCCCGATGGGTGAAGAGCTGGATGACGCCTGAGACGGCGTCGCTGCCGTAGATGGCGCTTTCCGCGCCGCGCACGATTTCCACTTTGTCGATGTTTTCTGTGGTGAGGCTGGAGAAATCCACGGCGCTGCCGGGTGGGTTGATAGGGGTGCCGTCGACAAGAACCTTGGTGAAATTGGAATTGCCGCCGTTCAGAAAAATGGACGTGGAACCGCCGAAAGGCCCGGTGCGGCCGACGGCGATGCCGGGTGAAAACTCCAGAAGCTCCGGCAGGGAAACGGCTTGGCGATTGTCGATAGTTTCCCGGGAGATGACGTCGGTGGGCGCGGTGGTCTGATGCGCGGCCGTGGGAACCGATTGCGCAGTGACAACAACGCTGGAGGAGAGCGGCTCCAGGGCGAGATGAACGTTCAATGCGCGAGATTCGCCCGGCGCGACAGTGACGATGAGTTCGCGAGCTGAAAAAGAAGCGTGGGCAAAGCGCAGCCGATAACGGCCCGCGATTAGCGAAATGGAATAGGAGCCGTCCGCGGAAGAAATAACGGAAGCGGGTTGGCCGGTAGAGGATGCATCTGGCTGCGCGGTAATTTGAACTTCGCCGACGGGCGCGCCCGATGGATCGGAGAGAGTGCCGGATAGCCTGGCTTTGTTTTCCTGGGATTGCGGTGCGGCTTTGATGCTGACTGCAGAAACAAAAAATGCGGCGAACAAAGATAGTATAGCGAGTGTGTTTTTCATGGTTCCTCCGCTCCCTCACGCGCGGGAGCTTGAAGGTTGGCCGGTGCAAAGAGGCTTGCACTGGCTGCAGACTTCGCCGGTCTCCTGGCTTGGCGAAAAGGAACTCGGATCGGAGTTGGCAGGCTGAAGCCTGCCGCTGCCTTGGGCCGATCTAAAGTTCGGCCACTACAGCGTCCGAAGAGATCACTCGCTGCCTTCCCGTAGCGAACAGCGGCTACAGTGGCACACGAGAACTACATTCGCCTTACAGTCGCGCGGCGGCGACGGTGTTACACCGTCTTCCCGAGCACGAAGTCCGCGGTTGATGTGAAGGGGCAAAGCCCGCTGCGGGTGACAATTTTCGGAGGCTTAAGGTCCGTCAGCGACAGGCCCGCCCCCGGTTGGGGTTGACGAGAAGACTTCTACTTATTCGAAAAAAGCGTGATGCGCGGCCGGCCGGAGGGAGTTATCTCCACGGAAAGCGGCGCTTGAAAAACTTGTTCGAGAATCTCCCGCTGGAGCACCGTTGCCGGCGGACCAACGCGAAGGCATTTGCCGCGTTGCATCAGAATCACCTGGTCGGCATATTCGCCCGCAAGATTCAGTTCATGCGTGACGACGACCACCGTGTAGCGATTCTGCGCGGCAAGGCGGCGCAGGGATTCGAGCAGATCCACCTGCGCGCCGATATCGAGGTGCAGCGTCGGCTCGTCGAGAAGCAGGAGCAACGGTTGCTGCGCCAGGGCACGCGCCAGAATGATGCGCTGCTTTTCGCCGCCGGAGATTTTGTCCATCCAGCGATCGGCAAGTTCCGTGGCGCCGACCTGTGCCAGCGCGTTTTTGGCGATGAGGATGTCTTCCTCGGATTCGAAGCGCAGGCCGCCGCCATAGGGATGGCGCCCCTGCAGCACAAATTCCCATGCGCGCGACGGAAAAAGCAGGCGGCTTTCCTGCTGGACGAGAGCGATGCGCTGTGCGCGCGTCTTGA
>DATLVJ010000030.1:0-4665 GCA_035577585.1 Candidatus Limnocylindrales bacterium | reverse complement strand
CGGTGACCCCAGGATCGGCGTTCGCGCGGCTTACCAAGGTAGGCTTTTCGAAAATTTCCGTGGACTTCCGGAGCGGTGGATACCGGGTGAGCGCCCGCAGAGCCGCGGGCGAAACTGCAAACGAAAAACTGGCAGCGGCGTCAGCGACTGCCTAAAGCGGCGCCGAGTTCGCTGCGCGTCTGAATGACACGCAAAATGGCATCGCGCGTGACGATACCGACGATATGCGCGGAGCCGTCTTCACCGTGGCTGACGACCGGCATCTGGTTTACATCCGCGGCCAGCAAGCGCTCCAGCAGGCGCTGTAGATGCTCCTCCGGCGAGGCCCAGATGATTTTGTCGCGCGGCACCATCACGGCCTGAACCGAATTCATATTCCAATCGTTGCGCGAAACCTTGTTCAAAGCCGCCACGTTCATCAGGCCGACCAGGCGGTCGTCCATCGTGACGATGTGCATGCGGCGGCCGGTGCGAAGCACTTCGTTGCTGTACTCCTCGAGGCTCATGTTCGCGGGAATGGTGGGGACTTCCTGGCTCATGACGTCTGCAGCGCTTAAACCCGCAAGGGCGCCGCGAATCGTAACCTGGGCAACGCTGGCCTGTGCCGCGTTCAACAGATACCAACCGATCAGGGCGAGCCACGCGCCGTTCCAGTTGCCGTAGGCGATCGAACCGATGCCGAAGATAATCAAGGCGTAGGCGATGAGCTTGCCGCTGCCACCGGCAATTCGCGTTGCGCGAGTAAAGTCCTTTGTCGCTCCCCACACCATGGCCCGGAAGATGCGACCGCCGTCCAGCGGAAATCCAGGCAGCAAATTGAAAAGAGCCAGCGAAAGATTGGTTTCCCAGAGATAGGTGGCAAGCGCGCCGAGCATGGGTTTCCCCGGGAAAAAGAGCGTCAGGGAAAAGAAAAGCACGGCGAGGAATCCGCTGGCAAGGGGGCCGGCCACCGCAATGTTGAATTCCTGAATCGCTTTCGATGGCTCGCGGCTGATGCGCGCCAATCCTCCGAAGATGAAGAGCGTGATGGAGAGGACCTTAATTTTGTAGGCCTGGGCGACGACGCTGTGGGCCAGTTCGTGAAAAACGACGGACGCGAAGAAGAGCAGCGTGGTGAGGATGCCCACGGTCCAGGTCTGGGTGCTGGTCCAGTTGGGGTGCTGGTTAGCGAAATTTCCAGAAATAGTGAATGAAATCAGCCCAAAGACAAGAATCCAGCTGAAATCGATGTAGATAGGTATGCCGAGAATGCGGGCGACGCGAATCCCTTGTGCTTGAGACATCTCTTCCATCGTACCGCAAATTCGCGCCACCCGCCTCGCGGCCCGGATACGAACGGCGGCCGTGTTTACAGTCCTCCAGAGCTTGAGAAACGCGGCTGGCGCAAACAGCCAACTTGTCCACAAGTGAACAGACGCGCCCCTGCGGAAAGTCTAGGATGGGGCTGCAACAAAAGGACTGGTTTGTTGGCTGGTCCATCCCCGGAGCTTCTCCCCACAGATTTCGCAAGCGCCAAGGACATCGAACGACATCTTTGCCGAGCACTTTGGCCCGGCACAAAGTCCTGCCGAGCGTGGAGTCCCAGTTTTCTGTCCATTTTTCCAGTTGAGAAAGCGGACCGAGTTCTGGAGGCAGGCTGAAAGTGCCTCGCAGCAAAGCAAGAAAAGGAAAACGAATGCCTCTCCTGCAAGTATTACTGGCCCTGATCGTCGTGGGCGTCCTGTTGTGGCTGGTGAACCGGTTTATCCCGATGCAAGCAACCATCAAGTCGATCCTGAACGCGGTCGTTGTCATCGGCGTCGTGTTGTGGCTCCTGGACGCTTTTGGACTTTTTCATAGCCTCTCGCGAATCCGCATCGGCACGTAAGCCAGCAGGGGTGAATGGCACCGCTCAAAGCCGCCACCTGAGTCAGACTTTATGGCCGCAAGTGCAGGCGCGCCGGCCAGGCAAGGGAACGCGCGCAGGAAGCTTCGGTCATGGAGAAAATAGTATGAAATCAATCGGAATCATCGGCACCACGGCAATAGCTGTTCTATTGGGAGTTGGCGCGCCGGCATTCGCTTGCCAGGACCAGCAGGAGAAGCCGAAGCAGGAAGAACATCCGGCCAAGCCTGAGCAGAAACCCCAGGAAAAGCAGGCCCATCAGCCGAAGCAGGAACCCCAACCAAAACCGCAACAGCAGCGTCCTCAGGAACAGGCGAAGCCGCAAGCGGAACAGAAACAACAACAAGAACATGCGCAGCAGCAGGCCAGGAGCCAGCAAGACCAGCAGCAGAAGCAACAGGAACAACAACGAGCCAATAGCAACCAGCAACAGCGTGCCAATTCCCAGAAACAAGAGCAGCAGATAGCCAAACACCAGGAAGACCAGCAGCGTCAAGGCCAGCAGCAGCAGCAAGACCGCGCGGCCAATCAATCCCAGCAGCAAGCCAGGAACCAACAGCAGCAGCGTTCAGAGCAACAGCCTCGCGTTCAGCAAACCCACATGCAGTCGCAGCAGGAACAGCACCGGCAAGAAGGCGAGCAGCGCGGCGTCTGGCAGCAACATCGCGCCGGTAATTGGCAGTCCGAGCATCGCGACTGGCAGCAGCGCGGCGGCTACAACGGCTACCGCATTCCGGAAGACCGCTATAACGGCTATTTCGGCTCCGATCATTACTTCAGGATTTACAGCTACCCGGTCGTCATCGTCGGCGGCTATCCCCGCTTTCAATATGGAGGCTATTGGTTCAGTCTCGCCGATTCCTGGCCGGAATACTGGTCCAACAATTGGTATGACGAAGACGATGTGTACATCAACTATTCCGGCGATGGCTATTACCTGTACAACCGCCGTTATCCTCGCGATCGCATCGCCATCAGTGTTTATGTGGACTGACCAACCCGTCGTCGCGTGAGTTAAGAATCACTCTCCCCCAGCGGCGCACGTCGATGTCGAAGGGCACGAGCACCGCCGGGATGGAGAAAACCCGGGACCGCTAACCCGGCAAATTGAGAAAGGAACACCTGATGCTTGGAACCATACTCATCGTTTTCCTGATACTGGCGCTCTTGGGAGCATTCCCTCGGTGGTCGCACAGCCGCAATTGGGGTTATGCGCCCTCAGGCGGAGTTGGCATGATTTTGCTGATCGTGATCGTGCTGGTGTTACTGGGTCGCTTGTAGCCTGAGCGTCCGCGAACAGGTGATCGCGGTACAGTGCAGCGCAGAGCAGAAATAAGCGGGAGGCAGGGAATGAATTACAGCCAGCAACGCGTTGTCCGGTTCCTTGAGAAGGAGATCAAGACATACGCAGCCTTGTCTCTCTTCTTGTCGAAGAAGAGCACCCTGGAAAGTTTGCAAGCGAGAAATAAACAGGCGCTCCTGCAACCCGCGTTTTACAAGGAACGAATGAAGGAAGCGAGAAAACTTGTCTCTGAACTCAAAAAATCAAATTAAGACCCCGCCGAGAGGACAAGCTGGATTCAATAGACTCGCCAACCGGAGGATGCGAATCGTGGCCATGTTGATGGCCATGTTCCTCTGTGCGAGCAGCGGATTCGCTTACTCGGTGCTGACGCATGAAGAGATCGTCGATCTCGTCTGGACCAGCGAACTTCGCCCGCTCCTCTTGCTGCGTTTTCCAGAACTGACAGAAGTACAGCTCACCGAAGCGCACAGCTACGCGTATGGCGGCGCGGTGATCCAGGACCTTGGCTACTATCCGTTCGGCAGCGTGGAATTCAGCAATCTGGTGCACTATGTCCGCAGCGGAGATTTCGTTCGGGAATTACTCCAGCAGAGCCAGGACGCCAACGAATACGCTTTCGCCCTGGGCGCGCTGGCGCACTACGCTTCCGACATCGCCGGCCACCCGGCGGTGAACGAGGCCGTTTCCATTCAATATCCGAAGCTCCGGGCGAAGTATGGGAATTTCGTGCGCTACGCGGACAATCATACCGCGCACCTGAAGACGGAATTTGGATTCGACATGGTGCAGGTGGCCAAGAATCGCTACGCCTCGCAGCAGTATCACGATTTCATCGGCTTCCAGGTGTCCAAGCCGCTGTTGGAGCGGACCTTCCCGATCATCTACGGAGTAGAGTTGAAAGACGTATTGACGCACGAGGATCTGGCCGTCGGCTCCTATCGCTTTGCCGTCGGCCGGATGATCCCGGAAATGACACAGATCGCCCTGCGAACGCACGAGAAAGATATGATGAAGGAGACGCCGAACTTCGCGAAACAGAAATTCCTGTACCGGTTGTCGCGCTCCGAATACGAAAAGGAGTGGGGGAAGGATTACACGAAGCCCAAATTCAGCACGCGTTTCTGGGCTGTTGTACTGCGGTATATGCCGAAGATTGGGCCGTTCAAGGCGATGGCGTTCAATAACCCGACGCCAAAGACAGAGGATTTGTACTTCAAAAGCATCAATAACACCGTCGATCAATACCGTTTCTATCTCCAACAAGTTCGCACGAACTCGCTCAGACTCGCCAATACGGATTTTGACACCGGCAAAGAAACTATCGCCGCCGAGTATGCATTGACCGATGACACGTATGCGAAGTTGCTGGGCCAGTTGTCGAGCCGAAAGTTTGACCTGACCTCGCCCGGACTGCGGCAGAATATTTTGGACTTTTATTCCGACCTCTCCGCGCCCATTGAGATGAAAAAGGACG
>DATLVJ010000029.1:0-2831 GCA_035577585.1 Candidatus Limnocylindrales bacterium | reverse complement strand
TCGCCACCCAGGTCATCCAGCGTGATCGCCACGCGCAATACCTCAGTGTCCTGGCGCTGATCGCCGCGTCACTCGAGAAAATTGCCTTGGAAATCCGGCATCTCCAGCGCACCGAAGTGCGCGAAGCCGAAGAGCACTTTGGCAACGAGCAGCGTGGCAGTTCCGCCATGCCCCACAAGCGCAATCCCGTCACTTCCGAACAGATCTGCGGCCTTTCCCGGCTAGTACGCGGCAACATGGTGGCCGCATACGAAAACATCGCTCTCTGGCACGAACGCGATATTTCGCATAGCAGCGTCGAGCGCGTTATTCTTCCGGACTCCACGATCCTGGTGGATTACATGCTCTCGAAGATGACCCAGCTCGTCAGCCAGATGCGGGTGTTCCCGGAGCGCATGTTGCGCAACCTTGAGTCCACGCATGGCCTCGTCTTTTCGGGGACTTTGTTGCAGGACCTCGTCGAGAAGGGTATGCCCAGAGACGACGCCTACAAAGCAGTGCAGGAGAGCGCCATGGCTTCCTGGGAGACGGAAACCAGCTTCCGCGAGCGAGTGGAGAAGGATGCTAAGATCAAGAAATATTTGACGCCTAAGGAACTGGAACACACCTTTGATTTGAAACGCCAATTGCGCTATGTGGACAAGATCTTTGACCGCGTGTTTGGCGAGCATCCCGCCGGCGAACGCGGCGTGGCAAACAAAGCATGAACCCGCCCCGCCAAAGCCTCCCCCGAAAACTTTGACCCCTGATTTGCGTTTGTAGCGGCCGCCTTCCGAGGTGCGCTTTTTTGCACTCCGAAAGGTTTTACGGGGCGGGCGCTTTTATTTTCCTCCCCAAAACAAAAAGAGCTCCCGGCTCGGCGGGAGCTCTTCCTGCGATTGCCTCATCCGGGCGCGTGGAAAAACGGCCCGGCTGCGGAGGCGGAAATTATTCAACGCGCTGGACGTAACGGGCTTCGGAAGTGTCCACGCGGATGCGGTCGCCCTCGTTCACGAAAGGCGGTACGTTTACCACCAAGCCGGTTTCGAGCGTCGCCGGCTTCATCACCGCACTGGCCGTGGCTTTCTGCAGCGTCGGCTCGGTTTGCACCACTTTCATGTCCATAGTGTCAGGCAGGTCCACCCCGATGGGCTTTTCCTCGAAAAATTCGATTTTCACCACGGTGTTGGGAATCAGGTAGTTGACGGCCTCGCCGAGCTCGTCGCGCGTCATCTGCATCTGCTCGAACGTTTCCGTGTTCATGAAATGGAATTCCTCGCCCTCGTGATAGAGATACTCGAATTCGATTTCGTCTAGGATGGCGCGGTCCACGAACTCCTCCGCGCGGAACCGGTAGTCGATCATGATCCCGTTCCTGAGGTTTTTCAGGCGCGTTTGCATCGAGCCGCGCTTGTTGCCGGGCGTGCGGTGATCGGTGCTGAAAACGGTGAAAAGCTGGCCCTCATGCTGGATCACCATGCCGGGGCGAAGTTGTGTGGCCTTAACGCTGCTCATAAGTTCTTGGCGCCGCACAAAGCGGCAGCAGACTCCCTGTCGAAGTTAATTTCAATTCGCTGATTCCAGACGGCAGCCCGGAGGAGCGACGCGTGGAATAACACGAGGCACGTTGGGACAGGATGCACTCCCAACGCGAAATACCAGTATAACGGCGGCCTTGCGCGATGGTCAATGCGGGCGCGAAAAGGCCGACTGAGCTCATGGCTTCGTCTCAGCGGGGCGCTCTTTGGCTGCCTCGGCCATGATTTTTTCGATTTCGTCTGCGGTGCGGGGAAGCCTGCGGCTCAAGAGTTCATACCCTGTTTCGGTGATCAGCACGTCGTCTTCAATGCGCACCCCCAGGTTTTCCTCCGGGATATAAATGCCCGGCTCGATCGTGACCATCTGGCCTGGCATCAGCGGTTTGCAGGAATCGCCGGGATCATGGACGTCCAACCCGATGTTGTGCCCGAGCCCGTGGATGTAATACTGGCCCAGCGGCTTGCCATTCAGATCTTTTCCGTGCGAATTAATGTAATCGTATGAAATTTTATACAGGCTCTGCTTGCCCTTGCGGCACATGTCCGCCCCGGGCTTCAACGCGGCCAGCGCGGCGTTCTGTGCGCCGAGCACGATGTCGTAAATTTCCCGCTGCCGCGTGGTGAATTTTCCATTGGCGGGGACGGTCCGCGTGATGTCCGCCGCATAGCCGGAATACTGCGCGCCCACGTCCATCACCACAATGTCCCCGTCCTGGATCTTCCGGCCCAGGTTGTCGTAGTGCAGTGCCGTCGAGTTCGGCCCGGCGCCGACGATGGGAGCGTAGGCCTCGGCTTCCGAGCCTCCCATCGCGTGTACCTCCACCATTTTCGCCGCGATCTGATATTCCCACAGCCCCGGCCGCATCATTTTGAAGGCCGCAAAGTGCGCGTCGAGCGAAACATCAATGGCCTGGCGGAGCAATGCAATCTCGGTCGCTCCCTTGATTAACCGCAATTCGATGATGTTGCCGCGAATATCTTTCAGGTTTGCCCGGGGCGCGGCCATCTTCAGCCACTCCACGGTTTCGCGCTCATGGGGAAAGCCGCCCAGCTCTTTCTCGTAAGCAAGAATGGTGTAAAAGGCCGGATAGAAGTTTGCCAGCCTTTCGATCGTTGCGCGCATTTCCGAATATGGCCGGACCTCGGCAAAGCCGGTGCGCGCCTGGATGCCCGGATCGCTCGGCGACATCCGCGCCCCATTCCACTTTTCCTTGGCGGGATTCTTCGCGGGCAGAAACAGGATTTCGCGCGGCCCCTGAAAATCATCCTTCTTTCCTTTGCTGTCCGCGGGTGGAAGCACGATTAGCCCGGCTT
>DATLVJ010000028.1:0-2446 GCA_035577585.1 Candidatus Limnocylindrales bacterium | reverse complement strand
GAGCGGCATGGGCTACGTCGGCGCCCGCACCCTGAAAGAACTCGCCGAAAAAAGCAAATTCGTGCGCATCACCGCCGCCGGCCTCCGCGAATCCCACGTCCACGACGTAGTCATCACCAAAGAAGCCCCCAATTACCGCATGGAGTAATTTTCCTACGCGTAGCGGCCACCTTCAGGCTTGCCCTGACGAGGGATGGGTGGCCCTGGTAGTACAGGTTTCAGCCCGTGCTCTTGGGCTTTCCCTCTCCAGGTGGCACAGCGATTCCTCGCTGGGCGCTTGGTTTTATCTTGTCATTCTGAAGGCATCCGACGAGGTCCGGCGTTGGGACTCCGGTGGTGTCTACCAGAGATGCCCGAAGAACCTCAACCTAAGATTTTTAGCTCACCGCAGGTACACGCGACGACTCTTCTCCCCCACTGGCCGCCGGACACTGGTCCCCCCAAATACCCAACTCCCCCTCTGATTCATCCAATATGTACGCCAGGCAAACTTACGCCGGCAGGGAGTCCGCGCTTGAACCCTCGAATCGCCCTAGCCATCTCGATCATTCAAACCATTCTTTTACTCGTTCATCTCTTCATCTATGAAACCTGGATCGCACTCGCCGGCGCGCCGAGCCACACCTGGCTCCGAATTCTTCAGATCTCTTTCGCCGTTCTATCCGTCAGCTTCCTTACCAGCTCCCTGCTGGCCCATCGCTTTTTCAATCGCCCTGTCCGCGCCTACTATGGCATCGCCAGCATCTGGCTCGGCTTCGTGAATTTCGCCTTCGCGGCCGCCGCTCTCGCCTGGATTGCCATGGGGACCACAATTATTTTCAATCTCCCATTTACCCAAACTGGAATCGCAGGCTTCTTCTTCGGCCTGGCCGTTTTCGCCACGCTCTACGGCCTTGCCAACGCTGCCAATCTCCGCATCAAGCGCGTCACCGTAAAACTCCCAGGCCTTCCCGCTTCCTGGCGCGGACGCGTCGCCGCCCTCGTCACCGACACGCATCTCGGCCACATCAAGGGCCGCAATTTCATCTCGCGCATCGTCACCACGCTGCGCCAGCTTCGCGCCGATGTCGTCTTCATCAGCGGCGATATGTTCGACGGCACCCACGTCGACGCGCCTCGCCTCGTCTCTCCCTGGCGCCAGCTTTCGCCAAAATTCGGCTCTTACTTCGTCACCGGCAATCACGATGAATTTTCCGATTCGAAGGGCTATCTCACCGCCATCCGCAACTCCGGCATCCGCGTCCTCAACAACGAAACCGTAAATCTTGACGGCCTGCAGGTCCTCGGCGTCCCCTACCACGACTCCGCGAATCCCGAGCGCTTCCGCTCCATCCTCGCCAACGCAGATCTTGACCGCTCGCGCGCCAGCGTCCTGCTTTCCCACGTCCCGCACAGCCTGCCCATTCCAGAGCAGCAAGGCATTTCACTCCAACTCTCGGGCCATACACACGGAGGACAAATCTTTCCGTTCACCTGGCTCACCTCGCGCATCTTCGGCGCCTATACCTATGGCCTCAAACGCTTCGGCGACCTCCTCGTCTACACCTCCAGCGGCGCCGGCACCTGGGGCCCGCCCCTGCGCGTCTGCACCGCCCCCGAAATCGTCCTGATCCACTTTGAATAAGGCCTGCCGCGGCGTGACTTCTTCTCTGTCATCCCGACCGGAATGGCTGACATTCTCTTCCGTTCGCGCTGCGCGAACGTCGGCCATGGAAGGGAGGGACCGCGGCAATATCTAAGCCCGACATCTCCCGCTGAAACCACCATTGCTCGCGTACCGCGCTCTTCTCTTCGTGCCACAGCGACTCCTCGCTGTGCTCTTCTCTTCCCTATCGCGCCGTCCACCCGCCATCAATCAATATCGTCTCCCCCGTAATCAACGCCGCCGCCGGCGAAGCCAAAAACACCACCGCGCCCGACACCTCCATCGGCTCCCCAATCCTGTGCAACCCCGCAATCCGTTCGATGGTATCCGCGCGAAACGCCGAATCCGCCAGCGCCGCCTCCGTCCCCGGCGTTCGAATAAACGTCGGTGCCACCGCGTTCACCGTAATTCCGTGCTTCCCCCACTCCACCGCCAGGCATTTGGTCAAATGCGCAATCGCGGCCTTCGTCATGCAATAGATCGATTCCGTCGGCAGCGCCGCAAATCCCGCCTGCGAACTCATGTTGATAATCTTTCCGCCTCCTTGTCGGATCATCACCCGCCCCGCGGCCTGGCTCGCAAAAAAAGTCCCCTTCAAATTCACCGCCACCGTCAAATCAAAATCTTCCTCGCGCACCTTCTCCGCCGGATTTTCCGGCCCCAGCCCGGCGTTGTTCACCAAAATATCCAGTCGCCCAAACTCGCGTGCCGTTTCCGCCACGGCCCACTGAACCTCCTCCATCCGGGTCATGTCCATCTGCAGTGGGAGCGCCTTTCGTCCCATCCCCCGAATCTCCGCCG
>DATLVJ010000027.1:0-4420 GCA_035577585.1 Candidatus Limnocylindrales bacterium | reverse complement strand
GTAATCGTAGTCCCCGACTCCTGCACCGCCCAACTCTCCGGCCTCCAAGGCTCCATGGAAATCAGCATTAAAGACGGCCACCACTCCTACGACTTCACCTGCACCCTCCCCGCCACAAAATAAAAAAGACGCACCACCGTGCGCCCTCTTCGCTTCTAATTTCTTTCGTTGTCATCCTGAGGCTATCCGACGAGGTCCGGTTTGTGGACTCCGGTGACTTTTACCGGAGATAGCCGAAGGACCTCAGCCACCGCGTCTTGTCCCCCATTCCCGCTTCAGCTTTCAAATGCTTCCCTCAAATAACAACGGCCCGCCATTTCAGCGGGCCGCAATCTCTTCACCAGTCACCAGTCACTAATCACCAGTCACCATCAATCATCATCCCCAATCAAAAACGCCGCCGTCAGCACCGTCGTCCACAATCCTCTCTTGTCTCCCACTGCCGACTGCGTAATATTCATCGTCCTTACGATCTTGTTCGAAATCCGGTAAACCTCTTTCTTCTCGTCCCACGACAAATCCGGATCGAACTCCACGTTCAGCGTCGTCGCCAGCATTTCCGCTGCCAACTCTTCCGCGTACTCGCCCGCCACCTCTTCCGTTTCGCCAAACGAGTGGTGCTCGCTCAAATATCCATACATCGGACGCTCGCTCGGCAGCGCCAATCCAATGCTCGCCGCGATCAGCCGGTGCGGCTCCTTCGTCGAATTCTCGCTGATCACCGTGAACGCCACCTGCCCCGGCTTGATCAGCTTCAATCCCTCGCTCCGCGAAATCAATTTGCAGTTCGGCGGAAATATCGACGACACGCGCACGATGTTGCATGCGGCAATTCCGGCGTTCCGCAACGCGAGCTCGAAACTCGAAAGCCTCTCGCGATGTTTTCCTACGCCCTTGGTCAGGAAAATCTTCTTTGCGACAAACGCCATAGTGCTGGGTCACCATCCATGAGTAAATTTGAAAAAAAATTCACGTCCTGTGGAAAAGTAACAAGTCTCTCTCCCACTGTCAACGCAATATCAGCCAATAATTTGTGCCGGGCTGCATTTCGCCGCCTCCTTTCGCTCACAAACTCAGCTAACCACCGCCGACATCATCAATTTGATTATGAAATTAAGAAAGGAAGGGCTCTTCACCAGTCACAAGTCACCAATCACCAGTCACTCTTCTATTCCCCCGCCAGATGCCTCACCAATTTCCCCAACGGCCGGCACAACGCCAGCACCTTCCTCAAATCCTCCGCCGTAAAATCCGCCCCCGCCCCCATCGCCGTCGCGCCCTTCCGGCTGATCTGCATCACTCCCACCACTTTTCCCTCGCACAAAATCGGCGCGCTCACAATCTTCTGGATTGATTCCCCCGTCGTCGTCGCCGCCTTCACGCCCTCAAATACAGTCGCGTGCCGCACCGCCGAAAAATTGTTATTAATCTCCGCCCGGCTGTCCCGCGCCGTCCGCGCCGCCAGCGCCGATGTGCTCGACATCGGAATGAATCCAACATTCTTCAACGCCTGCGGGACCAGAAAATGCAAGTGCCTCCATCGCGTCGAAACTCCCAGAATCGCCACTTCATCCGCCTGCACGCCCAGGTTCTTCGCGATCTTTTCCGCCATCGCTCCCAGCGGAATTTGTGTCGGCTCTGCTCCTTCCACGTCCAGCGCCTCCGCCAATCGTTCCAGCTCCGTCACCAGGCTCGACATAATGTATGAATTGTTCTACCCCTCTGCAGGGATCGTGCGGGGCCCTGCCAAGATGATTCCGCCCACTCTTCTTTCATGTTCATCGCTTTTCGGGTGTCCTGCAAGAATCTTTCAAATCCCTTGTGCCTTTCCTGCACCAGCCTTCGTAGCAGTCACCTTCAGAATCTCCCCCGACGAAGGAAAGGTGGCCATGCCCCACTCACTTCCGCACTCGCCCAATATTGAAAAATCTCGATTCCAGACAAACCGATCCTTCCCCCCAAACTTGCAAGCCTTTTCCCAACTCCCTATACTGGATGTGCTGCAAGTCCATCGCGCTTTCTCTCGCGCTCCACTAAAAATTTCGGGACTCCTGCGGCGGAGAGGGCATGTCTTCCACGGCAACCCGGCCTGACACCAATTATCTTCTAAGAAAACTTCATTCGCTCTCCGGAATCGTTCCCGTTGGCGCCTTTCTCGCCGAACATTTCTGGTCCAATAGCGCCGTCCTCGTCTCCGCCACAAAATACGACGAAGTCTCCCGCGATCTCCAGACCATCCCATTCCGTCCCTTCGTCGAATGGGCGTTCATCTTCCTTCCCATGCTCTACCACGCCGGCTACGGCATCTACATCTGGATTCGCGGTAAATCCAATGTCTCTTCGTACCCCTGGGTAGGGAACTGGCTCTACTCCATCCAGCGCTACACCGGCCTCATCGCCTTTGCCTACATCGCCTGGCATCTCTACACGCAGCGCTGGCTCACTCACGGCAAATCCACCTATGCCGAAGTCCAACACTTTTTCACCAATCCTTACTTTCTCCTCTTCACTGCCATCGGCGTCCTCGCCTCGTCTTTCCACCTCGGCATTGGCATCTGGAATTTCCTCTGCAAGTGGGGACTCGCCGCTACAGTCAAAGCCCAGCGCGCCGCCGGCCAGCTCGGCGTGGTCGTCGCGTTCGCGTTCAGTCTCGTAGGCGTTCTGATCCTCGTCAGCTTCCGCCTCAACTGGCATCCCTTTTATTTCTACTGGCAAAAATGACTCAACCTAAAATCATCGTCGTTGGTGGTGGTCTGGCCGGACTCATGGCCACAATCCGCGTCGCCGAATCCGGCGTTCCCGTCGATCTCTTTTCCATCGTTCCCGTAAAGCGTTCCCACTCCGTCTGCGCCCAGGGCGGCATCAACGCCGCAAAAAATCAAAAGGGCGAGGGCGACACCACCGCCAAGCATCTCGACGACACCATCTACGGCGGCGATTTCCTCGCCAATCAACCCCTCGTCAAGCGCATGTGCGACGATGCCCCCGCCATCATTGATCTTCTCGATCGCATGGGCGTCATGTTCAATCGCACTCCCGAAGGCCTCCTCGACTATCGCCGTTTCGGCGGCACGCTCTATCACCGCACCGCTTTCGCCGGCGCCACCACCGGTCAGCAACTTCTCTACGCACTCGACGAGCAGGTCCGCCGCCACGAGTCCGAAGGCAGAGTCAAAAAGTTCGAAGGTTTCACATTCTTGTCCGCAATTCTTGACGACGCCGGCGTCTGCCGCGGCATCACCGCGATGGATCTCCGCAACATGGAAGTCAAAGCTTTCCCCGCCGACGCGGTCATCTTCTGCACCGGTGGCATCGGAGCTATCTTCGGTCGCTCCACAAATTCCGTCGTCTGCACCGGCTCCGCGCAGTCCGCTCTCTTTCAGCAAGGCGTCGATTACGCCAACGGCGAATTCATCCAGGTTCACCCAACATCCATCCCCGGCGAAGACAAACTCCGCCTGATGAGCGAATCCGCCCGCGGCGAAGGCGGCCGCGTCTGGGTTCCCAAAAATCCCAGCGAAACCCGCCCCGTAAAATCCATTCCCGAAAACGAGCGCTTCTACTTCCTCGAAGAGTGGTACCCGAAATACGGCAATCTCGTTCCGCGCGACATCGCCACCCGCGCCATCCATCGCATTGTCTATCAAGAGAAGCTCGGTTTGAATGGCCAGGCCGCCGTCTATCTCGACGTCTCCCACATCGACCGCGAAACCCTCGACCGCAAACTCGAAGGCATCCTCGAAATCTACGAAAAATTCTGCGGCGTCGATCCCCGCGTAGAGCCCATGAAAGTGTTTCCCGGCATGCACTACACCATGGGCGGCATGTGGGTAAACGCAGTTGATCAGGCCACCAACGTCCCCGGCATCTACGCCGCCGGCGAATGCGAATACCAGTATCACGGCGCCAATCGACTCGGCGCCAACTCGCTCGTCAGTTGCATCTTCGGCGGCGGCATCGCGGGCCCCGCCGCCGTGAAATACGCCAAGAATCTCGAGAAGGGAACTGCCTCCATTCCCTCCACCGTCTTCGATCGTGAAAAAAAGCGCCAGGACGAAAAAAATCAAGCCCTCCTCAGTCAGGACGGCTCCGAAAATCCCATGACTATCTGGAAGGAAATGGGCGACATCATGACGGAACACGTCACCGTCACCCGCATCAACAAAAACCTCGAACTCGCCGACAACCAGCTCCAGGCCCTCCAGAACCGCTATCGCAAAATCAATCTCAGCGACCGCACCAAGTGGTCCAATCAAACTTTGAATTTCGCGCGCGAACTCGAAAACATGCTGCTCCTCGCCCGCGTAGTCACTCTCGGCGCCCTCGCCCGCAACGAATCCCGCGGCGCCCACTTCAAGCCCGACTTTCCGGAACGCGACGATGCCAACTGGCTCAAAACCACCCGCGCCAAATATAAAAA
>DATLVJ010000026.1:0-5874 GCA_035577585.1 Candidatus Limnocylindrales bacterium | reverse complement strand
GCTACATTTTTGAAATCCATCCCAAAACGCTCGATCGCAAACACCCCCTGTTCGACGGCATTATCTGGGTGGATGAGAAATATTTGGAAGTGGTGAAGACATACGGGAAATGGGTGACGGATCTCGGGCCGATGCGTCTGGGCAGTTTGCCGTTCAATATGTTCGAGACCTACCGCGAAAACGTGGACGGCAAATACTGGTTCCCCAACTATTCCCGCTCCGAAGACGTCTACAAAATGCAAAACCACGAAGTTCCCGTCCGCGTCACGATCAAGTGGTCGGACTTCAAACCCTTCCCGCCAACCGAAATCCAGCCAGCTGCGACAACTCCGCCGCCGGCACCTGCCGCCAAACCGTAACAGCACTTGTAGCTCGGGCTTTTAGCCCCGAGGGTTCCGTGGCCACATCTACATCCTTGCCGTGGCACGGGAAACCCTCACCCCTGAAGGGATGAGCTACAGGAATTGCGGCGCATCAGGAGGTTGGCGCATCGGCGTACATTTCTCGCAACGCCCTAGGCAATTCTTCCAAACCATTCAACAGAAGCTCCGGCTTCGCTGCTCGCAGCCCCTTCTCTGTCGGAAACGGACCTAACACCGCAATCGCCCGCACTCCCGCCGCTCGGGCCATCTTCACATCTTCAGGGGTATCGCCAACGTAGACGCAATCCTGCGCGTCAGCTTTCATCTCGCGCAGCGCTTTCAGCAGGGGAGCGGGATGCGGCTTTTTTTCTTCGGTGTCCCCTCCCAAAACGCGAGTCCGAAACATGCGGGTCAGCCGAAATTCGCGCAGCTGCCGGCTCACCCGGTCGCGATCTCCGCTGCTCACGAGGCCCAGCTTGTGCCGCTTATTCAATTGCCCAAGCACTTTCCGCGTCGCGGACATCAGCGTGGATGGATGCTTTGCGTAAGAAGCGCGCCAAACTCGATTTGCCTCGTCCCAGCGCTCCTCTGGAATCCCCGCCGCCCGGTAGACCGCATACCAGTCCGGCGAATAGTGCCGCTCCAGCTCCGGCAGCCCCCAATGCACACCCATCGCGCGAAACATGGCGAGAAAGGCTTGCGAATCGGCATGGTAGGAATCGAGCAGCGTGCCGTCCCAATCGAACAGCACGGCACGAAGAACGGGCCGGGGAGTCATTGCCAACAGAGTAGCAGAAACACCATCAGCCAGAGGAAAGGAGGGGCAGGGAATTAATTTGAGAAACGGGATTCAGTCTACGGGAGAGAAGCGCCCCGGTATGTTGTCGTCCCGGTCGAACGCAAAATCGTCAAAACTCACGGCAATCCCAAACCAGCCCGGCATATTCGCCGGCTCCACGCGCTTTACATGCGCTTTCGAAGAGACCACCACGTTGCCGTATCCCAAGGGCCGGCTGACCAGCACGATATCCAATTCAATTTCGGCTTCCATCGGCAGGGCTTTGGGGCTCAGGAAGAACACCCCCGATGAACTGATATCCCGGGTCACCAGGGTCACGGGATACTCCTCCAGAACGCCGCCGACGCTCCGTAGCTTCAACGGCAACCTCAAGGACGCCCGCGGGCATTCCCGCTGCTCCAGGTGCACTCCCACGACATGCGTGGGTACTCGCACGAACCTGCGCGGTTGCGGTCCGCGCAACAGCGGCATCACCCGCAACGCCGGCACCGGCGAGACGACCGGCGCGGAAGCAAGCGACCTCGCGGGCGCGGCATTGGCCTGCGCCTTAACGTCTTTGTTTAATTGAAAGTCGTCCCAAGCTAGCGCGTGATTGCTGGCACTCATCTCACCCCTCAGAGAGATGACTCTACAAAGGCCTCACTGCCTTAGTTCTATTACTTGACGTGCTAGAGCGAACCCCAAGAAGAAGTTGGGCTGTCAAAATGCCATCTATAGGGGAAAGTGTCAACCTGTGGAAAAAACCCGAAGTGTCCTAAATCGAAACACTTAGGACTAGTACCGCTTCTCAAATTGTCCCAAATCTTCCCCTCTTCTTCGCCCTACTTCATTCTCTGTTCCAATATGGCCGCTCTCTTCGCACCCGTTTCAGGCTATCTTTACATCGAATCACTCAGCCCATGAGCTCTCCTTCCTCCTCGCAACCCTCAGCAATTGCTTCCGCCCTCCCGCGAACTTCGGCCGCTCCTCGCAGCATGGTGCTGATTGCATTCGCGGCGGTTTACGTCTTATGGGGCTCCACCTATTTCTTTATCCGCATCGGGATCGAAACAATTCCGCCGTTCGTCTTGGCGGGAATTCGGCATGTCGCGATCGGCCTGGTTTTCTACCCGCTGTTTCGCTATCAAAGCAAAGAAAAGCCGACGGCCGCCCAATGGCGGACGACTATCATTACCGGCCTGCTCTTGCTGCTCTGCGGTAACGGAGCACTCTCGTGGGCGGAGACGAGAGTCCCCTCGGGAATCGCGTCGTTGCTCGTGGCCACGGTGTCGCTGTGGATGGTGATCCTGGACTGGCTTCGCCCTTGCGGCGTCAGGCCCGCGCCGCGCGTTCTCATCGGCTTTGTCCTCGGCTTCGCGGGCATTGCACTGCTCGTTGGACCTTCGCATCTTGGCGGTTCCGAACGCGTGAATCCGCTCGGCGCCGTCATCCTCATCCTCGGCTCTCTTGCCTGGGCCGCCGGTTCGATTTATTCGCGCCATCATCCGGTCCCGCACTCACCGTTGTTGGGGGTGGCGATGCAGTCGCTCGCGGGCGGCGCCGGATTGTGGATCGTCGCCGCGGCCACGGGCGAGTTGCACCAGTTTCACCCCGCGCAAGTCACGCTGCGCTCGTGGCTCGCTGTCCTTTATCTGTTTTCGTTTGGCTCGGCGCTCGGCTTTTCTGCTTACATCTACATCCTGAAGCACAGCACGGCGTCCCGAGTAGCCACCTATGCATTCGTCAATCCTGTTGTGGCGTTATTTCTCGGATGGTCTCTTGGCGGCGAAGCGATAAGCCTGCGAACGCTGATCGCCAGCGGGACAATCCTTGCTGCCGTTTTGCTGGTGATCCTGGCGCCGCACAAACCCGCCGATCCGCCCGATGAAATCGTGCCCTGTCCCGGCGAAGCCTGACCCGGCTTTGACGCCTGAAACCGGATAGATTGCTATGATGGGATTCTGTAATCTCGGCGCATGATCACCATGGCAAGCAGTTCCAAATCCACCGGCATCACCCCGCAGGCCGCCGCGCAATTCTGGCAGGCCACCCTGCACCGCGATCCGCGGGCCGACGGCAAATTCTTTTTTGCGGTCCGCTCCACGCATATTTATTGCCGGCCGACGTGCCCCGCGCGCCGGCCGCTCCGCCAGAACGCTGTTTTTTTCCGCACCACGCAGGAAGCGGAGAAAAATGGGTATCGCCCGTGCCGCCGCTGCCGTCCCCAGGAGCAACTGGAAGCGATCTCACTGGTGAAGGAGGCCGCGAAACTTCTCGGTGGCGCCAGCGAGGAAGACTCAATGCGCCTCGGCCCCATCGCCGCGCAACTTCACGCCTCCACCGCGAAATTGCGCCGCGTCTTTCATCGTGTCACCGGGCTCTCGCCGCGGGAATTCGCGCACGCCGCGCGCCTGGAGAAATTCAAGAAAATGCTGCGCGATGGCGCGGACATTTCCGAAGCGCTGTACGCCTGCGGTTACGGCTCGCCAAGCCGCATTTATGAAAAAACGAACGCTCAGTTGGGAATGACTCCGGCTTCGTACCGGAAGGGAGGAGCAGGCATGAATATCGGATTCACGATTTCGGCAAGTTCATTGGGCAAGGTATTGGTGGGGGGAACGGAACGCGGAATTTCCGCGGTCTATCTCGGCGAAGACGAGAGAACTTTGGTGGGCGAACTCCAGAAAGAATACCCGCGCGCGGAAATCGCCCGCTCCGGCGCTTCCAATGAAACCTGGCTGAGGGAAATACTCAGCCGCGTCGAAGGCCACGCTCCCAGCAAGGAGCTTCCGCTCGACGTCCAGGCAACCGCATTCCAGCGGCGCGTCTGGCAGGAGCTGCAGAAAATTCCGGTGGGCGCCACACGCACCTACACGCAAGTCGCGCGCGCGCTCGGCAAGCCGAACTCCGTTCGCGCCGTTGCCCGCGCCTGCGCCACGAATCCCACCTCCATTGTGGTGCCGTGCCATCGTGTGATCCGCACGGACGGCGAACTGGCAGGCTACCGCTGGGGGCTGCAACGCAAACAGAAATTGCTGGAGAGGGAAGGGGCGCGCACTTGATTGCGGCGGGCTGTGGTTCATCCCTGCAGGGGTGAGATTTCCGTTGTTCCGGCAACATTTTGGATGTGGTTATGGGAATTCTCGGGCCTGAAGGCCCGAGCTACAGTTTAATCGTGGGGCTTTTCGATCTTCGTGCCTTTTGGCCAATCGGCTTTGAACTTGCCGTCGCCGATTTTCAGATTCTTCATTACGTTCTTGTAGCGCGACAGGAAGTAGTCGCCGGAGCCCGCTTCCAGGAATTTCTGCTGCACCGGCAGCCAGGAAGCTTCATCCACCCACATCACAATTTTCGTAATCTGCTTGCGCACTTCATCCGAGCGCGGCACCAATTCCACCAGCGCCATCTTGTGTCCTTCGAGTTCTTCCTCGCCCGAAAAGCTCACTTCGTAGCTTTTCTTCAAGCTATCCACGCGGGTCCCGAATCCCAGCGCCAGGTACTGGTCGGCCAGAACCCGGTTCTTTCCAATGTTGTACTCTTCCACGCGATTGATTTTCGGGGTGTAAATATAAAGGTTGTCACCGTTCCGGATGATCGTCCGCGGATCCGGGGCAATGAAATCGATGCGCAGCTTCGAATCCTTGCGCACGTAAATCTCGCCCGATTCCGTCGAAGTGTCCTTCACGACCGCCGTGTATTTTACGTGGTCCAGTGCCGCCGTCAGGCTGCGGAAGTCTTCCGCCGACCGGTCCATCATCGTCAGCACGTAATCCAGTGTCAGCTTTCCGGAACTCTGTCCGCCGCCCGCCGTAGCCGGAAATTCCAGCCAGCAAAGCAGCGCCAATAACGCAAAAAGGGCGGTTTTCTTCAATGCGTCCCCTGTCCCGTTCAAAACTATGTACCTTTAAATCGTAGCACAAGCCGAGGACAGCCGACTTGCTCTCGGCCCGGTTGATGAATAGAACAAACTAGTGCTTGATTTCCACCTGGTAGGCGATCACGTTGCCGCCGGCATCGCGCAGCGGCTCGATCTTTCCAATTGAAAAGCGCCCGTCCTGCAGCCCCTGGCCGGCATTCTGCAGCGCGTTATGAAGGTCGTTCTGCAGCGCGGGTGTCCGCGCGGGGGGAGCAAGCACGCGCGAATCCACGCGGTAAACTTCCACGTCGCCTGATTTCGAAAGGAGTTCCACCTGGGTCGAATTTACCGGCATGCCCACCTGCGGCTGGTCGTGGAACCAGCTCTTCGGCGTGAACACAAAAACCAAAATCAGGATTACAGCAATGTCGTACTGCCACGAGCCTCGCTCGTAGGACCAGAAAAACGTCCGGTACAAGAATTGGCCGATTCCCGCCATGGCTCAGTCTGCAGGCACTCCGTCCACGATCACGCCGTCGCGCATGTGCACCACCCGGTCGAAATATGTTGTCGCTTCCGGGTTGTGGGTGATCATGACGATGGTTTGTCCAAGATCTTTATTCAGCCGCCGCAGCATTTCCAGCACAATTTCCGAATTCTTCGTGTCCAGGTTGCCGGTCGGTTCGTCGGCTAGCAGAATTTTCGGCTCGTTAATAATCGCCCGCGCGATCGCCACGCGCTGCTGCTCGCCGCCGGAGAGCTCGTGCGGCAGGTGGTGCATCTTGCCGGAGAGACCGACGAGCGTCAGCACCTCGGGCACCTTCTTGCGCATCGACGCACGGCTCTCGCCCTGTACGCGCAGCGCATAGGCGACGTTC
>DATLVJ010000025.1:0-5653 GCA_035577585.1 Candidatus Limnocylindrales bacterium | reverse complement strand
GCCGGAACTTTCAAGTGCCGCTCCACGCCGACGGGCACTCTGCCTCTCGATCAAGACCTCTACAACTCCATCGAACGCGGATTCAACTTTACGAACATGCCCAGTTGGATCGCGTTGACCGTGGAGGAACGCGCTAACCTGGTGGCGTTTATCAAGACGTTTTCACCGCGCTGGAAAGCGGAAAAGCCGGGCGATCCGATTCAAATTCCCGCGGAACCCGCGTTGACCGTGGCCAGTATTCAGCACGGAAAAGAACTTTTCCAGAAGCTGGAATGCTGGAAGTGCCACGGAAACGAAGGGCGCGGGGACGGACCCTCGGCTTCCACGCTAACGGACAGCAACGATCAGCCCATCCGTCCGTACAACTTCACTTCGGATAACCGGTCGAAGTGCGGACACACGAACCAAGACCTCTACAAGATTTTCATGACCGGCCTGGACGGCACGCCGATGCCGTCGTTCGCCGATGTGATCAAGCCGGAAGACGCGTGGGATCTGGTGCACTTTTTGCGCACCCTGCAGTACAACAACAAAAGCCCCGAGCTGACCTTGTGGCTGGGCACCAAGGAAGGCGCTGCGATCGTTAACGCTCAGAAAGTAGCAAACACAAACACCGGATCGGGAATCAATCCCTAGCCGGTTGGGGTATCAGACAAGAGGGAGGTCGGAAATGAGCATGAAACATCTAGTAGTCGGGGGAGTGGTGTTGCTGGCGGCTTCCGCTGTGGCGTTTGCCGGTCCTGGCGGCGGCACCATCAGCGGCAAGGTGACGTACGAGGGGACGCCCGCGAAGATGAAACAGATTGACATGTCCAAAGAACCGTCTTGCGCAAAAATGTACACCACGCCTCCAGTGGTTGAGACCGTGGTGACCGGTTCGGGAAACAGCCTGCAGGATGTGGTGGTGTACATTTCGGCCGGTGCCCCCGACGAAGCGGCCCCGTCGAACGCCGCCGTATTTACGCAAAAGGGCTGCCGCTACATTCCGCACGTCCTGGCGTTTGAAGTGAACCAGGAACTGAAGATCGTCAACGAGGATCAAACCTCGCACAACATCCACCCACTGCCAAAGGTGAACCGCGAGTGGAACAAATCGCAGCCCCCGGGAACGCCGGCAATCAGCGAGAAATATGACAAGGCGGAATTTATTCCCGTGAAGTGCAACGTGCATCCATGGATGCACGGCAATTTCGCCGTTATGAAGAACTCCCACTACGCGATCACGGGTGACGGTGGATCGTTCAGCCTGGCCAATTTGCCTCCTGGCAAATACACGGTCACGGCCTGGCAGGAGTCCTACGGGGATCAATCGCAGGAAGTGACGATCAGCGGCAACGAAACCAAATCCGTGAACTTTGTCTTCAAAGCCAAGCCCTATTGATGCGGGGCCTGGCAGTTCACCATGGATGATCATCAACTCGCGTACCAAGCCAATGCAACGGAGCGCCCTTGAAGTGGGCAGAGGCGGAGAGCTATGGGCAAATTTTTTGCGATAACTATCGTTGTGATCGCGATCCTGTCGGCGATTCCCATCGTCACGCACATGTGGGAAGCTCCGGCGGACATCTCGACTCACGGCCATTTGATCGATGAGCAGATGTCGGAAACGATGGCGGAAGCGGGAATCTCCTTTCTCGCCGCGCAACTCCTGTTGGCGTTCTTTGTGTGGCAATTTTCAAACCGCGGCACGGAGGCGAAGCTCAAGAGCTTTCCAGGCGGAGCCAAGGCGCTGGTGATTGCCGCGCTGCTGGTGGTGGGAATCGAAGTTATGGCGCTGGGAGTCTTCGGCGTGAAGGCCTGGGCCGGCGTCTACCTCACTCCGCCCTCGGCGGATGCCATGCCGATCCAGGTGCAAGCAGGGCAGTTCGCGTTTTATTTTCGCTACCCCGGTCCGGATGGGAAGTTCGGGGCTTTGCACCCGGAGCGGATTAACGAGGGTTCGCAGGAGTTCTTCGGCCTCGACAAGGAACATGACGTGGACTCACGTGACGACGTCGTGACCGCGGAGATGGCCATCCCCGTCAACAAGGAAATCCATCTGCTCATGCATGCCAAGGACGTCGGGCACTCCTTTTTTGTGCGGGAATTGCGGGTACAGCAGGATTTCGTCCCCGGGCTGGATGTCTCCCTGCACTTCACGGCAACGAAAATCGGCAGATACGAGATTGTGTGCACCCAGCTTTGCGGCCTGGGGCATTACAACATGAAAGCGTATCTCGACGTGCTGTCCAACGACGATTTTAACGAATGGATGAAGAAACAGACGGCGTTGCAGTAGCTCTTCCCGTCGCAGGCGAGCGGCGAGCGGACAAACTTTATTTGAGGTGAGCAGAAATGCACGACACGTCAGCCCATGCTGTGCAGCACCAAGCGCCGACAAGTTTTCTTCGCAAACACGTCTTCAGCCTGGACCACAAGGTCATCGGCAAACAGTATTACGCGCTGGCACTGGTGGCCGCACTTGTCGGCATGGCGCTCTCCTGGATCATGCGCATCCACCTGGGATGGGCAAATGCGGCGATTCCGGGATTGCATGCGCTGTCTCCAAACGGAGCACCCGGCGGCGTACTGACTCCGGAGTATTACCTGCAATTGATGACTATGCACGGCACGATCATGGTTTTTTTCGTGCTGACCACCGCGCCGTTCGCCGCGTTTGGAAATTACTTCCTGCCGATTCAGGTCGGTGCGGAGGATATGCCATTTCCGCGGTTTAACATGATGTCGTTCTGGGTGACGTTCACCGCCTTTCTCGTCCTGGTTGCTTCCTTTTTCCTCGGCGACGGCCCGACCCTTGGCGGCTGGACGCAGTACGCGCCGCTGAATGCGATCGGTTCCGCGTCAGGACCGGGCCAGGGCTTGGGCGTTGTCCTATGGATGACTTCGATCGCCCTGTTTTGCATTGGCCAGTTGCTCGGGTCATTGAACTTCATCACCACCACGCTTGACCTTCGCGTGAAAGGAATGAGTCTCATGCGGCTGCCGATCAGCGCGTGGGCATGGTTCATTACCTCCTGCATGGGGTTGACGGCGTTTTCCGTGTTGATGCCCGCCTGCATTCTGGTGATCCTGGACCATGTCGCGGGGACGAGTTTCTTCGTCGCCTCGGGCCTGGTTCTCAACGATCAAGTGGTCCCGCATTCGGGCGGCTCGACGTTGCTCTGGCAGCACCTGTTCTGGTTCTTTGGACATCCAGAGGTCTACATCGCCATCGTTCCTGGCATCGGCATTGTTTCCCACATCCTGATCGCCAGCATGCGCAAACCGATGCTCAGCCAGAGAGTGTTGATTTACTGCATGGGAGCGCTTGCCGTCCTCAGCTATATGGTTTACGGCCACCATATGTTTGTCAGCGGGATGAATCCGGTCTCGGCGTTGGCATTCTCTTTCCCGACGCTGGTGATCACGATCCCGGCCACAATCACTGTCCTGATCTGGGTGTTCAGCCTTTATGGTTCGCGGTTGCGCATCAATTCAGCCTCTCTTTTTGCGCTGGGCTTTATTTCGATGTTTGTCAGCGGCGGAGTCAGCGGATTCTTCCTGGCGCAGCCCTCGATCGACATCCTGTTGCATGCGACATACTTCGTGGTGGGGCATTTCCACATGGTGATGGGCGTGGCCGCGATGTTCGGAATCTTCGCGGGCACTTATTTCTGGTTTCCCAAGATGAGCGGAAGGATGATGAACGAGACTTTGGGCAAGGTTCATTTCTGGCTCAGCTTCGTGGGCACCTACTGCATCTTCATGCCATTCCATTACCTGGGCATTGCCGGAAACATCCGCCGCAACTCGACATTCGTATTTGACTACGTGCAGCCGCTGATTCCCGTGCACCGCTGGATCACTGTAGCCGCTCTGATCACGGGTGCCGCCCAACTGGTTTTTCTCTACAACCTGATCCACAGCCGCTTCTGGGGCAAGCCCGCGCCGGATAATCCGTGGGAGGCGACTTCGCTCGAGTGGAGCACGGCGACACCCCCGCCCTGGAACAATTTTGGGGGAAATCATCCCGTGGTCTATCACGATCCGTATCAATACGGCGTCGAGAGTTCCGTTGGCGACTATGTGATGCAGGCTTCGCCGGAGCGGGTAAAGACGGATCACGAAGAGAAATAGCTCGCGAACATCCACCGAGGAAGATGGCTGGGGGAGACCAGCAACTTATGGCAACTACGGTACACGAACCGCCGAAATTGGATCCGCGCCGAATGCCCGATTCCGGAAACGGAGGCGGAGGAAACTTGGTTCCTGCTGGAGGTGATCCGCGTCTGGCGCTGGACTATTCGCCGCCGCCGTCCTCGACCGCGATCTGGGTGGTGATGTTCGCCATTTCTATGATGTTTGCGGCGTTTACCAGCGCCCTGGTGGTTCGCAAGGGTTCTTCGCTCGACTGGCGAACGTTTCAGCTGCCTTCGATCCTGTTCTTCAACACCGCGATACTCTTCGCCAGCAGCATCACACTGGAAGTTTCGCGGCGGCGCATCGCTAAATTTATGGGCAACCTCCAGGCTCAAGTGGAAAGCCCGGCGCGCTGGTTGTACGTGACGCTGTTCCTGGGAATATTTTTTGTGGCCGGTCAGTATGTGGCGTGGTCGCAGTTGCGGGCCGGAGGGCTTTATCTGGCCACCAATCCCAGCAGTTCCTTTTTTTATGTGTTGACGGTCACCCACGCGCTGCACGTGCTTGGGGGCCTCTGCGGGCTTCTTTATGTGATTCGCAAGTTGGGTAAGTCGACGCTGCGGCGCAGCACGCTGACGGCGACGGCGCGCTACTGGCATTTCATGGACCTGCTTTGGGTGTACCTGCTGTTGCTGCTTTGGATGAAGCTCTAAACGATTCTGGAATCAGGAGGCACCGTGAGCCAAGCGGATTCGACAATGGAAGGACACGCGACAGGCCTGACGGTAGGACCGGCGTTTTCGATTCCTACAAAAAAACTGGCAATGTGGCTATTCATCATAGCCGACACGATGACTTTTGCCGCATGCCTGGTGGCCTATGGCTTCCTGCGAAACGGGTCGGCGGATTGGCCCCGGCCGTTCCACAGCATCACCAACGTTGCGCTGATGACGTTGATACTTCTGACCAGCAGTTTGACCATGCTGATCGGTTTGCGCTCGGCGCGGGCGGGCGACAAAGCCGGAGCGTTCCGCTGGACGATGATTACCGCGGTGCTGGGGATTCTCTTTGCGCTGTTGCACGTCCGGGAATGGCTCGGGCTGATTCATGAGGGCATGACGCTTTTCAAGAATCCGTGGGGCAACGGGCTGTTCGGCGCATCCTTCTTCAGCATCACCGGCTTGCATCTTTGCCACGTTACCGGCGGTGTAATCGCGCTGCTGGCGGTGGGCGTGCGGTACCGGGGCGGCCGCTACAATGCGGACGACATTGAAGTATTGGGGCTGTACTGGCACTTTGTGGATCTGGTCTGGATGTTCGTGGTGCCGTTGGTCTACTTGTTGAATCTCGCGCACTAAAGAATCGAAAACTCGAGAGCAACACGCGGAGGAAGCTACGATGGCGACAGCGGAAACGAGCAAGAGCGGGGGAATCGGCAAAGACCTGGTGGTGTATGCCTGCCTGTTGGCGTTGGCGGGCTTTCAATTTGCGATAGCGTACCAGCATCTTGACGCTTCGCAGATGTTGGTGCGGA
>DATLVJ010000024.1:0-5467 GCA_035577585.1 Candidatus Limnocylindrales bacterium | reverse complement strand
CCGCCAGAAAAAAGCAGATCGCAAACCGAGCGGTCCCCCGGGTAGCCGCGCCCGCCCCTTCCGTGTTCCATCCATAAACCGCAAAGAACCCGGCAATCACAAGCGCGTTGCCAAGCGCCGCAACCAAAACCAACCTGGGATTCGCCAAGGAGAGCCCCCGCATCGATTGGCGGAAGCATAACATCTTATCCATCCGCCCTTTATAATCGAGGGAGCTTGCCACCCGGGATAGTTTTGGATTAGCCACCCTGCCGGGTGCCCCGGAAATTTGACTACTAACTGCGCCTAACCTTTAATCGACAAATCGAGACAGCCTTTCCTTGCCCGCGGATAAAAATAACACTGAGGGTCCCCAGGTTCGGGTGTTTGGTACCTGGGTCTTGGGTTGAATTGTGCGGATGTCCGGATGGATGGCGATACTTATCGTGAAAGTTCGCAGATCCAGTTAACTTCCCATGTCTTTCCGCCGTCTGAGGAAAAAGACTGTTCCATACGCGAGGATTTGGATGAAATGTCGAGCCAGACATAGCGCACAAGGACGGCGCGGCCTTCCCAAGTTTGCTGGTTATAGAATTCACCGCGCTTTCCGTTGAACTGGCCCACAACAGGCGGCAGTTCGAGGGTGCCTTTATCGAGATCCACCAGGTAAATACTCCACTGGTGCGATTCGGAGTTATAGAGCCGGAGCGTTTGCGCCTTAATGCGGAGTTTGTGATCGGGACTGGAAACGTCGAACTCTTCAAAATTAGCGTTGCTGTCGAGCAGCTTTTTATGATTCGAGATGCCATTGTATTCGACCCATACAGTCGACCCCTTCAAGCGTTCGGGGAGCCGCCGAACATGAGCTTTCCAATCACCGATGAGAAAATCGAAATCGTGAGATCCGTCCCCCTGGGTAGCCGTTGATCCGCTGGCCGAAACCTGCGAGTTAGGGAATCCCGAAAGTATAGGAACTTCACCGATAAAAGGTGCCGCACTCATGACTGTCAACAGGATGCATGCAAGTTGGATCGATTTCATGGCCGCCATGCTCTCACGGGTTTGAGAAAAAGTGCAACGTCGGAGATCAAAGAAACCCTGTTGGCGGGTGGCTCAGGTTCCGGTTTTTGGTGCGCGGGCCTGGGCTGAATTGTGCCAAGGTTAGGAGGGAGGGTGAGGTGATACCCTTCGGCGGGACTCAGGTTAAAGCCGGAGGATATTGAGGCGGGGTCGGGGGATGTGCCGCCCCTCCGGGGTTGGGGATTTGTTTGGTTTTTTGACCCAGGGCTTGCGCCCTGGGTTAAGGTCTGCCGCGCCTCCGGCGCTTTGGAGTTGCCGCTACTGCTTGTCGTAGACGGCGGTGGCGGTGATTTTCTTGCCGGTTGCGTCGGTGCCTTCGGTGGTGACGGTGCGGGTTTTGCCATCGGCGGAAAGAACGATGGTGCCGGTAAAGAGAACCTTTCCGCCCTTTTTGACGGCGAACGTCAGGTTGTGATCATCGACTTTTGTGACAGCCCGGGCGTCCGAAGTTGAATCGCCGGTGACCGGGTAGTCTTTGCCATCGAACTTGCCCATCCACTCGTTGTGCGTGGGCTTGCCAGCGGCGTCGGTGCCGTCGATGGTGACCATGATTTGATCACCCATGGCCGAGTAGACGACCGTGTTATTTTTCGCGGTGCCCGGGGCGAGTTTAGACTTGGCCTCGTTCAGCTTCCAGGTGCCGACAAAACCGTCGGCGGCGAGGCAGAGTGCCGCACCGACCAAACAGAGTGCCAGAGTCGTTCCGATTCTTCTTGCTTTCATATCCCCTCCAGAATTTGATTTGAGAAAAGATTGCAGGCCGGGTTGTTGGGGGAATTCTAGCGCGGGGAGCGGCTGGTAGCAACCGAGCTGCGACGAATAGAGTCGCTGACTGGCCCTTTCGACCGCGCCGAGGGCAGGAGAGTGATGGAGGAGGAAGAGGCAATGCCAAGGGAGCCGGCATAAAGCCGCCCCTACAAATGCATCGAGTTAAGGGGGAGAATTTTGGGTGTATGGAGATGGATCGTTCAGGTGATTCCCCGAGTCAGATTCGAGCTATTACCTTAATTGACTTCCGCATCCCCGCCAGCCAGTATCCAAGCAGCATGGGGAGCGCTGGGGCGCTTCGAAGGGAACTTGGGATCATGAAAAAACTCTTAGGCTGTATGGCCGTACTTTTGGCGGTCACCTTTTCACCGCGCGCCCACGCGGATACTTTTACCGACTACACGATTAACTTCCTGGGTCCGGTGGGAACTTTACTCCCGACGTCGGGAACGATCGTATACGACAGCACGCCGGGTGCGCTGAATCCATTTTCAACTTTCACGGTGAATTGGGACGGAGAAACGTTTGATTTCGCGGCAGTCGCGAATCAATACAATTATCTGGCCGGATCACAAACGCCCGCGCTATTTAACACGTCCTTGCCGGGTTGCACGGGAGCGACAGGCTTACAGTCCCTGATCGTGGCGATGGTGGCCTGCGCTCCGGATGCCATCTGGGCGGCGCAGGCCGACACGGCCGCAAACTCGGCGAGCTTCACGATTGCGTTCCCGGGAGTCACGGGCGGGATCCCAAGTTTTGTGGATCTGGAATGCTGCACGATCCCACCGCCGACAGTTACCGCTCGGCCTGGCTATGCGAATGGCGGAGGAGGATTACCTTTGACGATCACCGATCCGCCGCGGACAATCGTTCCTGAGCCGGGCACGGGCGCTCTTTTGTGCGCGGGGATTGCAATGGTTTTAGTGTTGGGAAAGCGCAAGGCTCGGCGTCCGGTGTTGACCGCCTAAACGAATTGCGCTGCCGACGATGTTGAGTGCCCGCCCTCCTTGCCCGTCTAGCTCGACCACCGAATCGATACGCAGGTCTAGCTTAGGTTATCTCCCTCAATTAAAAAGCGCTGGCAAGGAAGCCAGCGCTACATGAGTTATTTGAATTAAGCCGCTCGGCGCTGTGCGCTACTGAGAGTCGGGGCGGCGCTTGAGGGTCGGGCGGTCGTCGTCGGAGCCGTCGGTGGTGGCGTTGGGATCGCCATTCTTTTGCTTGTCGGTTTGCTCGGTCTTGGTGCGCAGGGTGGGCTTGCCGGGCTGATTGTCCTGCACCTTTTTGGCGAACATGACGTTGCGCAGGCGGCCCTTGACGGAATCAAATTCCGACGTGGTGACGATGTACTCGTCTTTATCGGGCAGTATGCGCGCGATCTCTTTTTGCGCCAGCTCGATGCGTTCCGGCGTCGGCGGATGCGTGGAGAAGAACTTCGGGATCGTGCCGGGGCGGCGCTTTTCGTCGGCCTGGATGCGCTCAAAGAAGGTGACGTAGGCGTTGGGATCGTAACCGGCCTTGTACATGTACTGAATGCCGAGGAAGTCGGCTTCCCGTTCGGCGTCGCGCGAGAATTTCAGAAACGTAAGCGGGATGGCCAGGTTCATGCCCTGGTAGATGCCGTAACCGGCCCAACCGTAGGGCACGACGATCATGGCAGCCATCGCACCCAGCTGGATCAGTTCGCCCTTGGTGGCCTGCTTGGTGCCGTGGCGCGCGGTGACGTGCGAAATTTCATGGGCCATCACGCCGGCGAGTTCAGACTCTTCCTGCGCGCGGAGAATCAAGCCGCTGTTGACGTAGAAAAAGCCGCCGGGAAGAGCGAAGGCATTGACTTCGTCGGAGTCAATGACCTTGATGGTGAAGGGCACTTGGGCGTCGGAATTGCGAACCAGATTTTGGCCGACGCGGTTGACGTATTCAGTCACGACGGGGTCGTCAATTAGCTTGGAGCTGCGCTCGACTTCCTGGGCCAGGGCCTTGCCAAGGCCGATTTCGCGCTCGAGGGAGTAGAAGTTCATGCCCTTGCCGACGTTGCGGTTACCGATGGCATCCACATCTTCTTTGGAGTTTTTCGGGTGGACCGTTTTCGGTTGGTCGACGGCCGTGTCAGCAGCGGGTTTCGGCGCAGGAGTAGCGGCCGCAGCCGGGGTGCTGGTTTTGTCTGGCGGGGGCGGCGGAGGAGCCTGTTTGCTCAGCGGAATGGGAGTCGCAGCCGGAGCCTGGTCGGGAGCCTGCGTCTGCCCCTGCTGAGGCTTCGTATCGGTCTGAGTTTGCTGCTGGCCCGGGGGATTGGAAGACGGGTCTTGCGCCGAGGAGATCGCTGGCCAGGAGACAATGCTTGCCGCAAGCAGAAGGGCCAATTGGAACTGCGAAGACTTACGCATATGCCTACCTCCCAGGTCCGAACTTAAGTATACACCCCTGCGCGGTGGGGGCTTCCTCTTTGTTTTAGGATGTAGGGGAGGCGGTTAAGGTTTCCCAAGTGATGCCAGGTATTACAGGAAGTGGGAGGCGGTTAAGTGTTTGGACAGTTGACAGTGGCGGGCGGGGTACATAGAGTCAATAGCGAGAATATGAGCGCACGGAAAATTCAGATTGGGCAGCTTTGGAAGAAAAAAGAGACAGGGGACACGTTTTTGGTGACCCGGGTATATAACGAGGCGTTGAGCACCTTTGTGGTGCTGAGGAAATCGGGGTCGGAGGGCGAGGACCTGGTCCGGGTGAAGGCGGAGCGGACCCCGCAAGGCCAAGGATTGCCTGGGTTTGTTCCTGCGGTGGAGGATGATTCGGGATAGGTCGCGAACGATCTTAATCGAATCCGTTTGAACCGGGTCCCGTGGCGGGGCCTTATTTTTTGCCCGCAAACTCAAATCGAACGCACGGGAAGCGAAACGATATCGTCGGTGGACATGGGTTCTTTCTGCAGGAAGGGTTCGCCGTATTTGGCGCCAATCAACTGGCCGTGGTGGCGGGCGAGCAGGTCCATGCGGCTGTCGAGTTCGTCGATGGCCAGAAAGACCCGCTGCTTGCGCTCGCTTTTGGCGGGGCGGAATTGCGAACCGTAGGCGAGGATGGCTTTGCGGCGCTGCGCATACTGTCTGGTGATGTCCACGACGAACGTGGGAGGCATCCCTTCGAAGGATGTTGCGTAAAGAATCTTGAACGGACGGTGCGGTTCGCCCGTGAGCGGAAGCTGCTTGAGGCCGGCCAGGAAACAGCCTTCGTAACCGAGTGTCGACGCGTGGTAATGATCGGGATGGCGCGCTTCCCAATACGGAAGAATCACCGTGCGCGGCTGGAAGTCGCGGATCACTTGTGCAAGCCGCAACTTGTTTTGCCGAGTCGGCTGCACGTCGGAATCCGGCACGCCCAGATTACCGCGCCAGGAGACTCCCAGAATTTTCGCCGCCAGCGCCGCTTCTTTCGCGCGGGTTTCCGGCGTGCCGCGCGTGCCCATCTCCCCGGCGGTCAGATCGAGAATGCCCGTTTTGTAGCCCTTCTGGGCCATTTTGATCAGCGTGCCGCCGCAAGTGAGTTCAACGTCGTCGGGATGCGCCGCGATGGCGAGTATGTCGAGTTTCATCAGCAAGCCTCGGATATTTCCCGGCGATTGTAGCATCAGACCTGTGGAGAAGTG
>DATLVJ010000023.1:0-14873 GCA_035577585.1 Candidatus Limnocylindrales bacterium | reverse complement strand
CGCCCTCGCCTCCGACGGCGGCAAACAGCTCTCACTTAAAGATTTTAAAGGCCGCCGGGTCGTGCTCCTTTTCTTTCCGAAGGCGAACACCCCGGGTTGAACGGTCGAAGCGTCCGAGTTTCGCGACGCAAAAAAGAAATTCGACCAGCTCAGTGTCTCCATCCTCGGAGCCAGCGCCGATCCGGTGAAGGCTCTGCAGAACTTTAGCGACAAGTACAAACTTACTTTCCCGCTGCTCAGCGATCCCACGCACAAGATGATCGAATCCTACAGCGCGTGGCGCGGCAAAAAATTCATGGGCCGCTTGTTCAAGGGAATCATCCGCTGCAGTTTTCTGATCGGCATCGACGGCAAAATCGAGGAAATCTGGGACCCCGTCAAAGCCAAAGGCCACGCCGCCGAAGTCCTCGTCCGCCTACAGGAGTTAAATTAATTTGGTGAGCGAGATTTGTCATCCTGAAGGCATCCGGCGAGGTCCGGCGTCGAGACTCCGGTGGTGTCTACCGGAGATGCCTGTTGCCTAGCGCAAGGCTACTAAGGCGTTGTCATTCTGAGCCCATCCGATGAGGATGGGCGAAGAACCTCAAAGTAACAATCCAGCACAATTTAAGATTGAGGTCCTTCAATAACCAAAAGAATGGAGCGCGGATGGAACTAAACTTTTACTCGCACGTCTTCTCCCACCGGCTCAATCAGCATATTGTCAATCAACCGTGTCTTCCCCAAATACACCGCAAGCAGCGCGTAGCACCGCCGCGCCACGCGCACCACCGGCTCAAACGTCTCCGCATCCACAATTTCGGCGTAATCCACACGCGCCCGCGGTTCACCAGCGAGCACTTTGCCCATCGCCCGTTGCAGCTCCAGCGAATCCCGCACCCCTGCTGCGATCTCTCGCTCCGCCGCCCGCAGCGCGCGATTCAACACTGTTGCCGCCGTCCGATCCTCTCCCTTCAAATACGCATTCCGCGAACTCATGGCCAACCCATCCGCTTCACGCACGATCGGGCAGACTACAATCTCCGTGTCCAGGTTCAGGTCGTGCACCATCTGCTGCACAATCCGCACCTGCTGCGCATCTTTCCGCCCGAAATACGCAAAGTGTGGCTGCACGATCTCCAACAGCTTCAGCACCACGGTCGAAACGCCGCGAAAATGCCCCGCGCGCGACTTGCCTTCCAGGCGTTCGCTGATGCCCTCCACATTCACATACGTCGAAAATCCAGCTGGATAAATCTCCGCCGTCTCCGGCAGAAATAATTCGTCCACCTTCGCCGCGGTTAACTTCTCCACGTCCGCTTCCAGCGGCCGCGGGTACCGCGACAAATCCTCATTTGCAGCAAATTGTTTGGGGTTCAAGAAAATCGAGGCGTACACCGGCGAGCATTCCCTCTTTGCCCTCTCCACGAGCGCCAGATGCCCTGCATGCAGCGCGCCCATCGTCGCCACCAGTCCGATGATCCGCTGTTCCTGCCGCGCCGCCCGCGCCCTTTCCTTCATCCAGGCAACTGTCCGAATCGTTTCCATCCGCGCTAAGCGCCCGCCGCCGTGGCGTGTTCCCGGTAAAAGTGCATCAGGTCCGTCAGCACTGGCTGTGCGCCCAGTTGCCGCAAGAGTGTTGTCACCTGGCCGCGATGGTATGTCCCGTGATTCACCACATGCTGCATCGATTGCCAGAGCGGATTGCTGTAGACGCCGAATTTGAGTGTTTTGTACTCCAGGACGCGATTTAAATCGTCTTGGGTCAAGGAGCCGACAAATTGTTGCAGCCGAGCATCAAGCTCCGCGCACTTCTCCTGCAAACTTGCAGCATCCTGAAATTCCTCCGCGTCCGGAAGCGAACCCGGCGAACGTCCCTGAAAGCGTTCCAGCCACACCCATTCCGCGCCGTAAATATGAGCTGCTGTATCTCTTAACGATCCGAAACTCGAGCCCATCGGCCGCAAAAACTCTTCGGGCTTCACCGCCGCCACTGCCCCCAGCATTCTCCGGTTGGCCCAGGCGTTGAATTCGTACAACACAATCATCTCGTTCGGGGTCATGCCGCGGCTCCTTGCAGCAAATTATTCAAGTTAGATTTTTGGGGAGATGCGAAAATCTTCCAGCTCTCCGGAAAAATGAAATATCTCGCCTACCGCGTAATGCGGATTGGTTTCCGGCCCTGCAGCGCGCTCGGCGCGTGATAGGACTCCGCGTCCGATGGAAAACTTCCGCCCTGCACGTCCGCGCAATATTCGCGCACCGCCTGGGAAATCACTTCGCCCATGTTCGCATACCGCCGCGCAAATTTCGGCGGCTCCTGGAATGTCAGCCCCAGCAGATCGTGCAGCACAAGAATTTGCCCGTCGCAATCCGGCCCCGCGCCGATGCCGATCGTCGGAATCCGCACGCTCTTCGTAATCTCCGCCGCCAGCTCGCGCGGCATTCCTTCCAGCACAATCGAAAACGCTCCCGCCGCTTCCACCGCCCGTGCGTCACGCAGCAATTGCTCCGCGGCTCTTTCGGTTTTTCCCTGCACGCGGTATCCACCCATCGCATTTACCGACTGCGGTGTCAGTCCTACATGCCCCATCACCGGGATTTCCGCTTCCGTCAGCCGCGAAATTACCTCCAGCCGCCGCTCGCCGCCTTCCACCTTCACGGCTTCCGCACCCGCCTCTTTCACGAAGCGCACCGCGTTGCTCAACGCCTCGTTCACATCTCCCTGGTACGTGCCAAAGGGCATATCCGCCACCACCAGCGCGCGTTTCACGCCGCGCCGCACCGCCTTCGTGTGGTGCAACGACTCCTCGATAGTCAGCGGCAGCGTGCTTTCGTACCCCAGCACCACCATCGCCACCGAATCGCCCACCAGTACCACGTCAACCCCGGCCTCGTCCATCAAGCGGGCGGTCGGATAGTCGTAGGCCGTCAGGCAGGTGATTTTCTTGTGTGTGGAATCCGCAGCCGTGGACTTCCGCTGCAGCAATTCGGGAACGGTTACTTTCGCACTGTTCCCATTCGGAATGATGCTCATGCCGGCCTCCGGTGCCGTTCCCTAAGTTCGGGATACAGCCCTTGCGCGAACAGCCTAACTATAACAAATTGTGATGCCAGTCACCATAATTTGTGATGCTCGACATCACTTTTCCGCCCCGATCTTCACCACTCGCTGCGCGAGATTCCACCCCCGCAATCCGACCAACACTCCTTCTATCGCTGCCGCCTTAGAAAACTCTACCACGACCTCTTTCTTCTCCCCCGGCAGCAGCGAAACATAGTTGTCGCTGTAATATGCCGGCAGAACGCGAGTTTTTCCATCCGCCTCCAGCAAAGTCAACTTTAATTCAATCGCCGCGATGCTCCCCGTATTCTCTAACCCGACTTTCACTCGTTGCTGCTCCCCCTCGACGGATGTTCGCATTGTTGTCTTGATCTGCGCTTCTCCCAACCGGTTCAACTTCCGGTAATCCGCGCTCGTTCCGCCCATCCAGTAAAAATTGTCGGACACCAGCTTTCCGCCTGAATCGCGCAACTCCAGTTTCACCAGCGCCACGTTCTCTTTCAAAAATGGTGCCAGGTCCAGCGTGAAGTATTCCGTAGCCCCACTCACCGCGTCCTTCTTTTCCTCGTGTTCCGCCAGTAACTTATTCTCCAGCGAATAAACGCGTGCGTGTGCCCTGAGCCCGGTCTTCGTTTCAGGCAGCGAATTGGCCACCTCCACCGCGTAATCCGAAGGGTCCAGCTGTACGTGCACCAGTTCGCTCGCCTTCTTCACGGCGTAAAAAGACGCCTGGGTGTCGTAATCCGAACTCAAAATCTGCCATGTCGAACTCGGCCATGCCGGCTGTGTCATCCACAGCATCCGGCCCGTGTTCGGCGCCCACAGGTGCGCGTTCATTCCCTCAAACACCGCGCGATGCTGCACGTAGTTGAACATCTGCGCCTTCCGCTCAAAATCTTCCAGGCTCGTCGGCGCGCCAAACTCTTTCTCCATCTCCGCCATGAACGGCGTCATGTCCCCGTTCGAGCTCTGGTGCCAGTCGTGATACGCCCAGTTGTCGCTGATCGGCCACAAATCCTCGCGCGGAATCCACCTCTGCCAGTTCTCCAAAGTCGGAAACGACGGCGTCCCCGTTTCCACCGAAAATCCGTGATTCAGCGTCGTGAAATACAGCTTCGGCTCCACGTATTTGTACGGCCCGCTGTTTTGCAGGTTCACCTGGTTCGAGGTCGGCGTGTAATATCGCGTTCCATCCACCGTCCGCGTCAATTCCTCCAGCCCTTCGTTCAATATCGGCTGTGGCACGCCTTCGTTCCTCCCGCACCACACCGCGATCGACGGGTGATTTCGGAACCGCGAAATCGTGTCCCGCGCATTTTCCAGAAACAGCCCCGGGTCCTCCGGCTCGATATTGTAGTTTTGCGTGGAAGCCCAGAAGTCGTTCCACACCAGCAATCCGTACTCGTCGGCCAAATCAAAGAAAACTTCTTCCGTACTTTGCCCGACCCAGTTGCGGATGATGTTCACATTCGCGTCGCGATGCAGCCGGAAAAACGGTTCCAACCGCTCCCGCGACACGCGCTTCAGCATGTCGTCCATTCCCCAGCTGCCGCCACGCGCCGCAATCCGCACGCCATTCACCTTGATCGCGAGATAGGGTGTCGCTCGGGTATCCTCAAGCCTCTTCACCGCTCTCGATTTCTCCGCTCCCGGTTTCAGCGATGCCACCCACGACTTCCAGCCGTCTCTCCACTCCTCCGGAAAAATCGACGGAAAGGGATCGGGCGAAGGCACATTCCGGATTCCGGCGTGCGTCACATCCACAATCTGTTCCTGCTTCGCCCGCGCCGCTGTCGGTGAAAACTCCACCCGCTGCAGATGGCCCGTGCTGTCGAGCAGGCTCAATTCATAGGTGAGTTCCCGAATCCCAAACCGCACGTCTTTCACATCCGAAGTTTGCCCACCCACTGTTACCGCAAGTTTCAATGTATATAGCTCCGGCTTTCCGTATCCGTTTGGCCACCACAACCGCGGGTGCGGCACTTTCAGTTGCGCAAACTCCGCGGACGTTAAGGCCACCGCGTTCTTCCCCGGCGCTAAAGTAACCGTCTTCGTCACCTTCACGGTGTCAAACGATGCTTCGAGCGTCCCGCCAACAGTCACGCTCGTTTCGTTCTCGAGTGGCACCGTAATCTCCACGTCCGCTGAACTCGTCTCAGGCAACGGCAGTTTCGTCACCACCTGCGCGTCGCCAATCTTCACTCCGCCGGTCGCCCGCACCGTCACCGGCTGCCAGATGCCCGTGTCGCGATCCCGGATCGATGGAATCCAGTCCCACCCTTCCGTGTCTACAAACGTCGGCCCGTCCAGGCACATCATGCCGCCATTTTCCCCGGGCCCCGCTTTGATGCTCTGTTCGTGAGGAATCCCCGGATGCGGTGGCGGCGAAACACGCACGGCCAACACATTCGCACCGCCGCCCCGGATCACATTCGTCACATCAAACACACCCCGAATAAACGCGCCCTTGATTGTCCCCATCCGCTTGCCGTTCAGCCAAACTTCCGCCGCGTAATTGATTCCCTCAAACGTCAGCGTCAGCCGTTGTCCTTTCCACTCCGTTGGCGCCGTGAACTCGGTGCGATACCAATAATCCTGTTTGTTCAAACTTTCCGGAATTGCCAAATCGTTCAGTCCGTAGCCGGGATCGGGATAGATGCCCTGGTTGATCATTGTGGTCAGCACCGTTCCCGGCACCGTCGCGTCCCACCAGCCACTGGTTCCAAATCCAATTTGCGAAATGGATTGGCCGCCGGCCGAAAGTTCTGGAGCGGGCCGCAGCTTCCAGCGGCCGGAAATCATCCATTCATTCGGACTCTTTGCTTCCATCCCCAACTTCGATTCACGCACCGCTTGTTTTTCCGGCCGTGAAATGCTGGCTTTGGTACCCGGCATCGTGTCCGGATCCTGCGGCGCGCGGTAGCCGGCTTGCCCTTGCGTCTGTATAGGCCACGGCTTCGATCCCTCTTCGTAGACAACCGCCGCGAAATTTAACGGCTTCGCGTACATCTCCCCTAATTCCACGGCGGTCAGTTCCCGCCGTAGCACGGTCAACCCCGCAATCTTTCCAGCAAAATGCCGGTTCTCCTGCACCGGAAACTGCGCCGGAGCAATCAGCAGCAACGGGCTGACTCTGCCCGCATCCAGCTTTCCGCTGGCCACTTTTGCCCCGTTTGCATAAATCCGCACTTCCTGCCCGTCAGAGGTCGCTGCAATCAATTGCCACTTTCCCGGCGCAATCCCTGCGGTTCCTGAAAAAGTTGAGCCTTTGCCTCCCCAATAGACCAATTTCGCTCCATCCACTCCCAGATACCGCGAGTACTCTTCGCCTGGATCTCCCACGCCCGCGATCAGCACTGCACCCTTCGCCGTTTCATCCATCCATATCCACGCATACAAGCTCCACGGCGAATCGGCGCGCAGCACCGTATCGTTTTTCGCCAGATGTTTTTTCAGTTCGTCGCCGCCCGCCAGAAACGCGCCGTTATACGGCCCATAAAATGGAGGATCGTTCGTTGGAATGTAGATCTGGCCGTGCGCTTGCCCCGTACAGAAAATTCCAGTGACAAACAGCAAGCCGAAAGCAAACATGGTTTTCATGGTGGTCCGGTTATTTCGCTCAGGTGCTTTTGAATACATCGGGGAAATAGTTCCACACTCTGGTGGTGGTTGGAAAGGAATTCAACTCTCAATGGATCGACAAGCTCTGGCTATTGCGCGGAAGATTTTGCCGGCGCCTGCGCGCGCCCCTTCCACTGCCCGCCACGCCCCAGCCAATAGCGCATTGCGGAAACCCAGGTTGCGTAGGTATAAAAAGCCGCCGCCACCGGCAGCGTCGCTGCCCAAAGTGGAGACATCCGGTAAAACCGCACCGTCGGCAAATACGTGATCGCCATCAGCGCCCACGCGGCCAGCCCAAGTCGCCACACCAGAGGCTGCGCGCTGAAAGTGCAGATCACCGGCAGCAGGTAAGTTATCGACATCCCCAGCAGAGTCCCCGCCAGCAGCAAACCCGAATAACCCAGTTGCGTGAACGCCGTCCGAGCAATCAAATCCTGAATCTCTGTAAACGAAGCATACGTTCGTAGGCTCACGCTCTTCCGCGTCAGCCCCAGCCAGATTCCTCCGCCGCTTCGCTTCACTGCCTTCGCCAGCGTGCAATCGTCAATCACTTCGCCTCGAATCGCCCCCAGCCCCCCAATACGTTCGAGCGCCGCGCGCCTCAACAGAATGCAGCCACCCGCCGCACCGGCCGTCTTCCGTTTTCGGCTCGCCGTCCAGCTGGGCGGGTAAAGTTTCAGGAAAAAATAAAGAAACGGCGGAATCAACACCCGCTCGGGAAACGAATTTACCTGCGAAAGCGCCATCAGCGAAACGAGATCCAGCTTATTTCTCTCCGCGCGTTGCACCACCCGGCGCAGCGTGTCCGGCGCATGCTCGATATCCGCATCCGTAAACCAGAAATATTCCGCCTCGCGCGCGGCGCTGCTCTCGACGCCCTGCCGCATCGCCAGCAGTTTTCCGGTCCACCCGTTCTCGAGCGCTGCCCCCTGCAATATCAAAACGCGCTCGCAGGCTCCCGCGCGTCCCGCCGCCTCCTGGGCCAGCTTCCCGGTGCCGTCCTCGCTGTGGTCGTCCACAATCACGACGCGCAGTTCGCCCGGATACTCCTGCTTCGCCAGCGATTCCACTGTCCGCGCAATCGTGCCCGCCTCGTCGCGTGCCGGAACAATCGTCACCACACGCGGCCACCGTTCCAACGATTCCTGTTTTGAAATGTCGTCGTCAAACGCGAGAATTTGCCAGAACGCCCCGCGAAAAAAGGTGAGCACAATCCAAATGAACAGGGAGACACCTGCGAAAATCAGGGCCAGGGCATTCACGCCCCATTCTGTCTCAATTCCCAACCCGCCGCCACTATATCGCGTTCATGTAGGGCCTGCCTTCTGAGGCGGGCCGCTCTTTTTTTGAATGCGACAGCGAAGCTGCCGCTTTTACGGTCTAAAGCCAATCACCCAACTTCCCGCTCCACCGCTCAACCTACGCCAAATCCTCCGCCCGAATCGGCAGCCGCCGCACGGGTTTCCCCGTCGCCGCAAAAATCGCGTTGCACACCGCCGGGGCAATCGGCGGCGTACCCGGCTCTCCGATCCCGCCCGGCCCGTCGTTGCTCTCCACGATGTGCACTTCCACCTGCGGTGCCTCGTTGATCCGTACCATGTCGTAGTCGTTGAAGTTCGCCTGTTCCACGCGCCCGTTGGCAATCGTAATCTCGCCCTTCAGTGCCGCCGTCAACCCGTAAATAATTCCGCCTTCGATCTGTGCTCGAATCGTCTCCGGGTTCACGTGTCGCCCGCAATCCACCGCCGCCACCACGCGGTGCACCTGCAGCGAATGCGCCTTGCGATCGATGCTGATCTCCGCGACCTCTGCCACGTAGCTCCCGAACGATTCCACCACCGCAATCCCGCGGTACCGCCCCGTGGCCGGCGGCTTGCTCCATCCCGCCTTTTCCGCCGCCAGCTCCAGCACTTTGCGTTGCCGCGCATCCTTGCTCAGCAACCCGCGCCGGAACTCAAAGGGATCCTTCCCCGCCGCCTTCGCCAATTCGTCCACGAAACATTCTGCGATATATCCGTTGTGCGAATTTCCCACCGACCGCCAGAATCCCACCGGTACCCCCGGTTCCGTCAGCAGGTACTCCACCAGAAAATTCGGCACGTCATATTTCAGCGTTGCGATTCCTTCCGTCGCCGTATCGTCCAGCCCGTTCTTCACCGAGCCGGGGAAAAACCGCGACATGATCGATGGCCCCACAATCCGCGACTTCCACGCCACTGGCGCGCCTTTGTCGTCCAGCCCCGCCCAGAACTTCACCAGCACCGTCGGCCGGTAGTAGTCATGTTGCATATCGTCTTCACGCGACCACGTCACCTGCACCGGCGCGCCCACCGCCTTCGAAAGTTCCACGGCCTCGATGATGAAATCCGACTCTGCCTTTCGCCCGAATCCTCCGCCGAGATACGTCGTGTGAATCTTCACCTGTTCCGGCTTCAATCCCGTGAGCTTCGCGCCGGCCATCTGCGCAAACGTCTGGAACTGCGTCGGAGCATAAATGTCGCAGCCGTCCGCGCGTACGTCCGCTGTGCAGTTCATCGGCTCCATCGTCGCGTGCGCCAGGAACGGCACTTCGTAAGTTGCCTCGATTTTCTTGGCCGTGCCGCCCATCGCTCCGTCCGCGTCGCCGTCCTTGCGCGCGATCACCCCGGTCTGTTCCATCCGACCCTGATAGAGCTTGCGGATCGCGTCGCTCGAATTCTTCGCGTTCGCGCCTTCGTCCCACGTAATCTGCAGCGCGTTGCGCCCCTCCATCGCCGACCAGGTGTTGTCGGCCACCACCGCCACGCCGGTCGAAACCTGCACGACGCTCTTTACTCCGCGCACCGCCTTCGCTTTCGTCGCATCAAAACTCTTCACCGTGCCGCCGAACACCGGACATCGCGCCACCGCCGCATGCAACATCTGCGGCCGCCGCACATCAATCCCAAACTCCGCGCTGCCGTTTACCTTTATCTTGGAATCGATCCGCTTCGTAGGCTTCCCAACGTATTTGTAGTCCTTCGCATCCTTTCGCTTCGGGCTCGCCGGCACTGGCAGCTTCGCCGCGTCTGCCACCAGCGCACCGTACCCGATCCGTTTGCCCGAAGCCGTATTCACGACCGCGCTGTTTTCCGTGTGACACGCGCTTGGTTCCACGTTCCACCGCTTGGCCGCCGTCGCAATAAGCATCTCCCGCGCCGCCGCCCCCGCCTTCGCCAGCGGCTCCCACGACCCGCGAATGCTGGTGCTGCCGCCCGTGCCCTGCAATCCGAAAACCGGATTGAAATATGCCGGTGCCGCGGGAGCAAATTCCGTCTTAATCTTTTTCCAATCCAGATCCAGTTCGTCCGCCAGAATCATCGTCAGCGCGGTATTAATCCCCTGGCCCATCTCGGACTTGTCAATCAGCAGCGTTGTGGTATCGTCCGGCGAAATCTGTACCCAGGCATTGATTGCAGCCGGATCCTTCGCCGGCGTTCCCGCCAACGCCTCATATTTTCCCGGCAGATAGAGCCCGATCACCAATCCGGCTCCGCCCGCCGCGCTCTTTTTCAGAAATTCCCGCCGGCCCACCATGTCGATTGTTGGCATTTCGTCTCCTCTTATGCTAAATCCGCGGGTTGAATCGGCAGCCGCCGCAGACGCTTCCCCGTTGCTGCGAAAATTGCGTTGCACATCGCCGGCGCCATCACAGGCAATCCCGGCTCGCCGATGCCGGTCGGCTCTTCCTTGCTCATTACCACATGAACTTCCGTTTTCGGCGCGTCATTCATCCGCGGCATTCCGTAGTCATTGAAATTCGCCTGCTCCACTTTTCCGCCGCTGATCGTGATCGCGTCATACGAAGCTGCCGACAATCCATAGATCGCGGCGCTTTCCACTTGGGCCCTGATGCCCTCGGGATTGATTGGGCGCCCACAGTCCACGGCATACACCAACCGCTCCAGATTCACGGCTTTGTTCTTTACGCTGACTTCGGCGACCGCCGCGGTGTAGGAATCAAACGAATAAAACGTCGCAATCCCGCGTCCTTGTCCGCTTGGCAGCGGCTTCCCCCAGCCGGCCTTCTCCGCGGCAAGCTGCAAGACGCCCTTCAGCCGCGCGGTGTCCAGTGGCGGTTCCTTCGCGGCGTCGAACTGCGGAATCTTGCGGTCTCCGCCGATCATCTTCAATCGGAACGCCAGGGGATCCTGCCCCGCGGCCGCCGCAAGCTCATCAATAAAGCATTCCACCACGAAGCCGCTCGTCGAATGCTCCACCGAACGCCACCATGCGCGCGGCACGCTCGATTCCGCCAGCGTGTATTCGATCCGGATATTCGGCGTGAGATACGGAATCGTCAATCCGGTGCCAAATTCGCCGTGCTCCGGTTTTTCCGCGCCGTCTTGCCTCCACTTCACGGCGATAGACGTCGAAGTCTGAAAATGCTTCCACGCGGCAAGGTTTCCGTTGGCATCCAGCGCCCCCTGCATCTTGTGATACGACGCCGGCCGGTAAAAATCGTGCTGCATGTCGTCCTCGCGGGTCCAGAGAACCATCACCGGTTTCCCCGCGGCTTTCGCCACCTGCGCCGCCTCCATCACGAAATCCGCCTGGTAGCGCCGCCCGAATCCTCCGCCCATCAACGTCGTGTGCACGATCACTTTTTCCGGCGGCAGCTTGGCCGCCTCCGCGATGACAGCCTGCGCCCATTGCGGCGCTTGCGTCGGGACCCATGCTTCTGCCCCGTCCGGTCGGATGTCCACCGTGCAGTTCATAGGCTCCATACATGCGTGGGCGGCGAACGGAAATTCATACGCAGCTTCGACTTTTTTCAAGCTGGCAGCAAGCACCGTATCCGCATCACCGTCGTTGCGCACGATCTTCCCCGGCTTGGCGGCATTCGCCAGAAACTGCTCGTGCAGTCCGGCGCTCGATTCCTTCGCCGCAGCGCCGAAGTCCCACTTCAATTCCAGCGCCTTGCGCCCCTGCATCGCGGCCCACGAATTCAGCGCCAGCACCGCTACACCACCCGTTGTGGAAGCGCCCCGCCCGCTCGTTTCAAACGCAATCACGTCGCGTACGCCTGGCACCGCCTTTGCCTTCGCCGCGTCAAACGAAACCAGTTTCCCGCCAAACACCGGGCATCGCGCCACCACCGCAAAGAGCATTCCAGGAACGCGCGAATCAATCCCGAAAATAGCCGTGCCGCTGGCTTTTGCCCGCGCTTCATAGCGCCGCGTATCGTGGCCAACCAGCGTGAAATCATCGGAGTTCTTCAGCGGTACGGTATTGAAATTCGGAATCGGCAGCTTGGCCGCAGCTTCGACCAGTTCGCCATAGGACAAATATCGCTTCGGATTTCCGTGGACCACTTGCCCATCCGCCGCTTTGCAGGTGTCCGCGCCCACTTCCCACTTCTGCGCCGCCGCCGCAATCAGCATTTCGCGCGCCGCCGCGCCTGCCCGCCGCAATGGCAGCCACGATCCCGCAACGCTGCCGCTGCCTCCGGTACCCAACTCATAAATCTTCGGGTTCGTCGGCGCTTGCTCCACCTTCACGTTCTTCCAATCCACGCAAAGCTCTTCCGCCAAAATCATCGGCAGCGCCGTCATGATCCCCTGGCCCATTTCCGATTTGCCAAGGATCAGCGTCACCCGGTTGTCGGTAGTGATGCGCACCCACGCATCGAATGGATTGGGTGTTTTCTTTTCCTGCTCCGCCGCCTGTCCGGCAAGTGTGTGCGCCGACAATCGGAATCCAACCACCAGCGCTGCGCCGCCGGCCGCACCCGTCCTCAAAAATTCACGGCGAGAGAATGCCGAACTCTTTGCCATAAGACACCCCGGGACGACTCGCAAAAGGTTTAGCGATACAGGGCTGGTGTGGTGAACGTGTTACTTGCCGGCTTGCAAGGAAGCGGCGTGGTGAATGGCCTTACGGATACGCTGGTACGTGCCGCAGCGGCAGATGTTTCCGCTCATGGCATCGTCAATATCCGCGTCGGTCGGATTGGGTTTCTTCGCCAGCAGCGCCACGGCGGACATGATCTGCCCGGACTGGCAGTATCCGCACTGCGGCACGTCTTCTTCGATCCAGGCCTTCTGCACCGGATGCGATGCATCCGCCGAAAGCCCCTCGATGGTGGTAATTTTCTTTCCGGCAACGCTCGAAACCGGCGTGATACAGGAGCGTGTCGCCTCGCCGTTGATGTGCACTGTGCACGCACCACAGAGCGCCATCCCGCAGCCGAACTTCGTGCCCGTCATGTTCAGCGTGTCCCGCAGCACCCAGAGGAGCGGCATTTGCGGATCAACATCAACGGTCGTGGACTTCCCATTCAAAATAAAAGTTGTGCCCATGATCTTCTCCCCCAACTCGCCAATTATCCTACAACACCGTGGCACCGTATGGAAATCGTCGAAAAATCATCAGGGCTGCGCCGATTCTCTCGAACTGCTACCATGCCCCATGGCCGCCAGCCAGCCAATGATGAACAAGTCCTCTAACGTGGACTCAACAAGAGACCTGTTGCTCTCGCTCTTCCCTTCGGCAGCGCAGAAAAATCCCTCGGTTCAGCAACTTGCAGAGAAAGTCGAAATGTTTACCCGGGCCGGCACGCGCCGTGGCCGCATTGATGCCCTCGTCACCCTCGCTAATTGGTTTCGTATTCGCGACGCCCGCATCCCGATCCCGGCTGGCGAACCCCTTGTCCCGGCCCTCTCTTCCTCCGAGTGGCGCCGCGAAGGCGTCTGGATTTCCGTCCTTCAATCCTCCGAAGAAATTCGCGACCGCTACTTCGCGGGTATCGCTGCCATCCTGGACGAAACCGACGGCGTCTCTCTCTTTGCCGAATCCGGCATGCCCAGCGACCGCGGCCTGCTTCCGGAAGCATTCGACAGGCTCTTCAACATTCTTCTTCCCGCGCCGCGTGAGGAAGCCGACCTCGCCAAACTCTTTCTTCGGCTGTTCCCCACTCAAAAAGAAGTGGATCGCTTCTCCAGCCTTCCCCCGGAGGTTCTAAGTTACGCAATTTCCCTGATCGCGCCGGTGGGTATCCCCGAGGCCTGGGAGGTTCCAGTTGCGTGCCTGCTCGACGCCTTCTGCCTCCTCGGCGCTCGCGTCCAGGGTCTTGGCCTTTCCGAAAAAATCCGCCTTCGCAGCAATCAGTGTCCGGTTCAGCAATCTCCGTTTTACCGCCTCACCCGGGCGGGAGACGTGCTTGTTGAAGCCCTGCGAAAAAAAGAAAACGCGTCTCCCGCGGCGCAGGCCTGGAAGGCGGTTGTCGTCGAGTGTCGCGGGGAAACGTCCGCCGTTGTCGCGCATCTAGACGCCCGCGGTGTCAATCTGGACATCGTCTACGCGCTCGACGTCATCGAAAAAAGTCTCGCGCGAATGGAACTTATCTCCGGTGCTCTTCTCGCTCAGCCCGGCCCTGCCAAGCTGCTCACCGTCCTGCGTCTTTTGAAGGACGTCATTCGCGGCCGGATTGATGATCGGAGCCTCTGGAACCTGGCCCACACAAGTTTCCGCTTACTTGCCAGAAAAATTGTCGAGTGGGCCGGGAAAACCGGCGAACACTATATCTCCTCCAACCGCGAGGAATACGCGCAGATGTGGAAAGCCGCGCTCGGTGGCGGCTTGCTCACCGTCGGCACGGCTGCGATTAAACTCATGGTCACTCACCGCGGCCTGCCGCCCTTCATCGAAGGCTTCCTCGGCGGACTCAACTACGCCATCAGTTTTGTCCTGATGCAGAATTTCCATCTGGCTCTCGCCACCAAGCAGCCTTCCATGACCGGCGCAACCCTTGCGCGCATCATCCACAATTGCCAGGACTCTTCGAAGGTCGACGAGCTCATCCGTTATGTCCAGCGCATCTTCCGCACCCAGCTCGCCGCTGCGCTCGGCAACATTATCGCGGTCGGGGCCGGTGCGGTGGTTTTCAGTATTCTCTGGAAGCTTGCCGCGGGAACGCCATTTGTGTCCGCCGAAACTGCTGAGTACGCTATCAAATCACTCAATCCTCTTCGCAGTGGCACGATTGTATTTGCCGCTCTTACCGGCGTCATTCTCTGGCTTTCCAGCCTCGCCGGCGGCTGGATCGAGAATTGGGCCATGTACCATCAGTTGCCACGCGCGATCGCCGAGCATCGATGGGGCGCTGCGCTCAAGCCCGAAACCCTGCTGCGTTTTTCCGGATCCTTTTCCAGGAACATCGCCGGTTGGGGCGGCTCCATTGTTCTCGGCT
>DATLVJ010000022.1:0-4339 GCA_035577585.1 Candidatus Limnocylindrales bacterium | reverse complement strand
CCCCGCCGTCTTCGGAATCTACGTCATGCCCCAGGCCAAGGAAGGATTTGGCTCCGCGCTGGGCCGCTCCTTCAGCGTCAACCCCACCGCCAAACTCAAATTCAAAACCGATTTCCAGCGTCTGAAGCTTTTCTGCGGCGGCAAGGAAGTCGAACCCATCCTTCCGGGACGTGTTCCCGTCACCGTCTCCGTCCGGAATCCAGGCGTCAAGATGGACGATTCCACCTACAAAGGCGCCTATCTGTTTCCTCCGGACGCCGTAAACCCGGATTGTGGTGTGGTTAAGCTTGCGATCTATTCCTCCAAAAACGAGGAACCGGTCGTCAAAACCCTCGATGAAAAAAGCATCCAGCACATTTGGGCGGATTTCGATGCCTTCCGCCGCGCCCAGCGCGAATCCAAAATTGCCGGAACAAACTGAAGAGCAGCCCGCATTTCAGGCGGACTGCGCATGAATAAACTAGATCCTTAGCAGGGCGACTCCCCGGCGGATCTTTTGCACGGTCCGCCGGAGATTTCCCGTCGTTGCGTGTCCCGCGCACCTGGGATCTCTGAATCCCTTCCAGAAACTGCCCGAAGAGTATCTTCACCGGGTCGCAGGATTCCGGCTCCCTGCCCACCGCTGATTTCTTGCACCCCCGTCTCGTTTTTCCTCAACATTCTATTTGCATTTAGAAGACGTTTCCCTGACAACTCACGCTTCCCGCTCTTCTACTCTCTTTCCAGCGACGGATGACGCATCGGTTCTTGCACCCAGCTCTTCGCAAGCAATCTTTTGCATTCAACCATGTCGAATTAGGCAGCTCTAATCTCACGGAGGTTGTTCGCAATGCGAAAGCCAGGAAATCTTTTCTTATTGGGCCTCATAAGCTTGCTCCTTCTCGCGGGCTGCGGTGGCTACAGCAGTCCCTCGGGCATGCCCGGACCTCAATCCGCCATGATCAGTCTCTCCGCCACCGACGCGCCCCCCGCCGGTGTCACCGTCTTTTCCTTCGAAGTCACCTTGACGGGCGCCACGCTCACGGGCACCGGCATTTACGCAAACACCATCGATCTTCTTGGTGGAAAAGGCGCCCAGCGCATCGAAGTCAAGCATCTCGAAACCGAAAACGCCTTCCTCAACCTGACCAACGTCACTCCGGGAAACTACACCACGCTCAAGCTCACCTTCTCCAATCCCGAACTGACCTTCCGAAACGACACCGCCGCCGCTATCGCTGGATGCGCTCCCGCGGCCGTCTGTGAAATCAAGCCCGCGGGAAATCTTACCTCCACCATCAACGGCCAGTTCAACCCTGTCATGGGCGCCCAAACCGGCGTTCTTCTCGACTTCAATCTCAACACTCTTCTCACCCAGACCCTCGGTGTGGACTTCAGCACCGCCGGCGCCATCAGCGCCACGCAACAGGTCATGAGCAACCAGGGCGACCTCGAACAACTCGATGATCTCGAAGGAATCGTCTCCGCCACGGGAAACTCGCAGTTCACTTTGCAGACCTCTAGCAACGGCAACGTCACCGTCACCATCGACGGCAACACTCAGTTCGAAGGGTTCGACCTCTGCACCACCGCCAATGCCGCTTGCTTGCTCAACGGCCAGTCCGTCGAAGTCGATCTCGCTCTTGTCGCTTCCGGCTCGTTCCTCGCAAAAAAAATCGAATTGCACGACGAAGCCGCCGAAGCTGGTGATGATGAACTCGATGGTGTGATCTCCAAGATTGACGGCCCTGCACAATTTGAAATGGTCGTTATCGACGAACTCCGCAGTGTAACCAATGTCTCCGTCGGCGATCCGGTCACCGTCATGCTCACTACCACCGGCAGCCTCACCTCGTTCAGAGTGGACACCAACGGCCTCTCCGTTCCTACCGCCTTGCAGCAGGGCTTTGAAAATTCAACCGACACTTCGCAACTCATCCCCGGCCAAACCGTTCAGGTTCGCAAAGTCACGCTCACTGGCGGCCCGTCTCCCGCGGCCATCACCGTCACCACGGACCGTGTTCGTCTGCGCGACACTCGCCTCACCGCCACCGTTTCCGGCGCCACCGCGGGCAACAACTTCAACCTCGGCGCATTGCCCGCTCTCTTCACCGCCAACGGCATCAACGCCATCCAGGTGCAAACCTCCTCCAACACCAGCTTCGAAAACGTCGCCGGCGTAAACGGTCTTGCCGACGGCAATACCGTTTCCGTGCGAGGTTTGCTCTTCACCAGTACGCCGAATCCTGTCATCGTTGCAGACAAGGTTCGCAAGCGCTGATCCTCATTTGTCCGCCTTGTCCGGTTCGGGTCGCTCCACCCGAACTGGGCAAGCGCAAGTCGCATCCAAGAGAAAGGATGCAACTGCGAGCAGATTTAAAATTATCGCTTTACGGTAATTTGATTTTTGGTCATAACGATCGGGGGCAATCGTGAAACGCGCGGCAATCATCGGCGGCGGCATCGGCGGACTTACTACCGCCATCGCCCTCCGTAAAATCGGCTTCCAGGTTGACGTCTACGAACGCGCCACAGAATTAAAAGAAGTCGGCTCCGGCATGAGCCTTTGGCCCAACGCTGTCCGTTCTCTCCAGCAGATCGACCCTCAGATTCTCTCACGCCTCTCCACCCGCGCCCGCGCTCTCCGGCGCATGCTGATGAAAGACGAAAACGGCGAACCCATCAAAACGCTTCCGCTTCCCGCCGACGACTGCTCCGGCATCGCCATTCATCGCGCCGAACTGCAATCCGCCCTTGCCTGCTCCGTGCCTCCCCGCTCCATCCACCTGGGCCACGCCTTCTCTCGCCTCGAACAGCGCCCTGGCTCCGTCTTTCTCCATTTCGAAAACGGCGCCTCCGCCGAAGCGGATCTCGTCGTCGCCGCCGACGGCATTCATTCCGCCGTCCGCAAATCCCTCGGCTTAAAATCCAAACTCAGCAATCGTCCCTACAGCGTCTGGCGCGGCGTCACCAACATCGACCCGGAAAACGACCCCCGCCGCCTCGGCCTCGAGCAGGACGGCGATTTCTCTGAATCTTACGGTCACGGCGCCCGCTTCGGCATCCTCCGTCTCGGCCCCGGGCGCATCCACTGGTACGCCACCGCCAACAATTCTCTTTTACCGCGCGAAGTCCCCGAGCGCGCCGCCCTGCAACAGCTTTTTTCCGGCTGGCACTCTCCCATCCCTGAACTCATCGCCAACGCTGAAAGCGCGATTTACGCAAGAGTTCAGGACCGCCTTTCCACTCTTCCCTGGGCCGTCGGCCGCGTCGCCATCCTCGGCGACGCCGCTCATCCCATCAGCCCCAATTTCGGCCAGGGCGCATGCCTTGCCATCGAAGACGCCGTCGTCCTCGCCTCCTGCCTGCAGTCGCACTCCGACCTTAAGCGTGCGCTCCGCCATTACGAGCAATCTCGCTACCCCCGTTGCCTCGAAATTCTCTTCATGTCCCGTGAAGCCGGCCGCTTCGCGCAATTTCAGAACCGTGCTCTCGTCCAGCTGCGCAACCACTTAATCAAGCTCGCCCCGCTCTCCTTCACCACCTTCTGGTTCCGCCGCAGTTGTGATTTCCATCCGCCCACTCTCGCGGCTTGCTGACCCGTCTCATCCGCGTTCCACACGCTGTCGCCGCAATCGCCGGATCCTTACAGTTTCTTCATTTATCCTGCATTTAGCCGATTCCGCTTACAGTCGTTCCGGCTCGCAGGCCCTACCTCTCAGGGCCGGGAGATCCTCGTGCAAACAAAAAACTTCGTCAAAACTTTGCTTCTGATGCTGGCGTTCGTTTCTCCCATCGCGTTCCTCTCGCCTTCCGGCACGGTTGCTCAAGCCCCGCTGCCGAGCAAAATCTCCCACGTCCTGATTCTCGGCATCGACGGCCTCCACGCCTTCGACCTCGAAAATTACGTGCAATCGCACCCCACCTCTGCACTTGCGCAATTGAAACGTAACGGCATCACCTATCTAAACGCCTCCACCTCCAAGCCCTCTGACTCTTTCCCCGGTATTCTTGCTATCGTAACCGGCGGCTCCCCCTTCTCCACCGGCGTCTACTACGAAACCGGTTACGACCGCCAACTCTCCCCCGCCGGCTCCCAATGCGCCGTCAAAGGCACCGAACTCGCCCTCGACGAATCTATCGACGTCAATCCCGACGCCATTGACGGCGGCGGCCTCGATCCAAAAAAGCTTCCGCTCGACTCCTCTCGCGGCTGCGCTCCCGTCTACCCCCACGATCTTCTCCGCGTAAACACCATCTTCGAAGTCATCCACTCCGCCGGCCTCCGCACCGCCTGGGCCGACAAGCAACCCAGCTACGAAATCGTTACCGGCCCGTCCGGCCATGGCGTTGACGATCT